>NZ_RQFW01000020.1 GCF_004770145.1 Leptospira bourretii
AAGCGTCGTTCCAGTCCCTAACGTCCCGTCGGGACTCAGGGCCAGCCTACGTCGGTTAGTCTAGTTCGTTATGCGCAATAAAAAAATGAATTATACAATTGAACCTAAACAATCAAATAAATTAAAGAAAGAAAAAATCTTTTTGATCAGTTTTATCGTTCTATATTGCATTATCTCTTTAATTTCAGGAATTTCTTTTCTAATAAAAAATGAACAAGCCAATGGAATTATAGAATTAACACTGACAGCGTTATTATCTATTTCAATTTTTAAAATTAATAGAAATATTTTTTTCAAAATTATAATATTAGTCTTCCTATTGATTCATGAACTTATATTACTATCAGCTTTTATCGCTTTTCTATTTATTTCAGAAGGGTTTCCATATAAATCTGCCAATTTGTTTTTCATTGAATATACTGACCATTTAAGAATGGGGTTTTTCTACTATTTTGTATTACTTTTTATAACTACATACTCTCTCTATATTACTTTACATGTGAAAATTGAAAAAAGTAGTATATGAACTAGTATGTCTATTAATTCCATCAATTATCATAGCTTTTATAAAGAAGTAGTAAAAAACAAATCAGTCTATAGTATAAAGGACGAAAGTGGCTTTCCTACACCAATCAGCGAAAACGGAAAAAGAGCCATGCCGTTCTGGTCTTCTGAAAAAAGAGCAATGAACATCATTTCCAACTCCAAGAATTATTCGAAATTTCAAATCGAAAAAATTCCCTTAAATTTATTTTTGAATAACTGGCTTACTGGTTTGATTAAAGATGACTTAATGATAGGAATAAACTGGTCAGGAAGCAAAGCGACGGGTTTCGATCTTAACCCAAAAGATGTGTTATATAATTTCAATGAGCTTTTAAAACAAAAAAATTGAAATTACTTATATATATATGAGGTAATTTAGTAAGTTTTTACTGCGCATAACAGCATGTAAACGCTGCGCTTCGGCACTTTCGGCCTCGCTTGGTCTGCGACACATTCCCCTTCTGGCATTCGCTCGCATACGCAAGCTACATGCCAGTCCCTAACGTCCCGCTGGGACTCAGGGTCGGGGAACGTCGTTTACACTAATTCGTTAATTGCAATGTCCAAGAAAAAAGAATTTAAGATATTTTTGTTTCAAATTTTCGCTGAATGTTTTTATTCAATGCGTGTGAAAAGAGAAATGAGAAAGACGAAGAATTAAGAAAAGAAAAAATCAAAGATATTTATTAAGGCTTAGTTTCTTTTAACGTCTTTCTCATTATTTACATTCATTGACTATTTTCTTGCACAGTTCTGTTTTATTTTGCATTGTTTGGGATATTCACGCGAAAATTGATTTAAGAAATTATGAAAAAATATTTTTAAGAAAATTCAATTAACTTTTTTACTTTCCTATTTCAATTTTTTCCTATTCATTGGACACTGCAATTAACAGCGACTAACCGCTTCACTTCGGGACTTACGCCCTCGCTCGGTCTGCGACACATAGGCTTCTGGCACTCCCCTTGCATCCGCAAGTGTCGTGGCCAGTCCCTAACGTCCCGTTCCGGGACTCAGGGCCAGCCTACGTCGGTTAGTCTAGTTCGTTATGCGTAATTAAAAATGAACTCATTTGAAAAATTTTTAAACAAAAATCAGGAACTTTTTTACCAATACCACGACTGTAAAATTATATATCTAGATTTAAACTACTGGATAGATTTCATAAAATTTGTAAACAATATAGAAGTTAGGAAAGGAATACCTGAACTTTACAAAATTATATTAGATAATGTCGAAAAAAAGAGAGCCATCACACTAATTTCAGATATTCATATAAGAGAAAATTTTAAGAAAAAAAAATACAATAAATATAGTAGTTTAATTCAAATATTCCAAAAGTTTTCAAAAAACTTCTGCATTATTCCTATGATTGAGAGAGAATTAAATGAGTTAAAGTATGCAGTATTATTTACTAAAGGAAAATTAATTGATTTTCAAGAAAGAAGGAAGTCAATATATACTAAACCCATTTTTGCATACCAAGCAAACTTCCCAAATTTCAACGAATTTGAAAATAAAGAAGAACTAGAGAATTCTTACTTAAATTTTAGCTGGGAAAAAAGTCTTACAGATATATTTCTAAATCCAGAAATGGATCTCGGGAAATTTCAGAATATCGAAGATCATGAAGAAGAAGTTTTCAATATTTTGACAACGGGAAAAGCAGAAAACCTAAATGATTCAAATTCATTTGACGAGCTATTAGGAAAAGAAATATTTGGCTCACTTGATTTCTATACCGAATATATTCCTACGGCATTAAGGAATCTTGGACAGAAAGAAGATGAATTAAAATCAGAAACTATAGCTATCCGTAACCATATTTTTTACATCTTGCATAAAGAAAAAAAATTCAACCTATTTCCTACCGTATCAATTGGAGCGGGCATCCATAGTCTAATTAGATGGAATAAACAAATGGAATATCAAAAAAGTTTAAGCTTTGATATCCTCCACTCTAAAGTTGCAATACCATATTCGGATATCTTCCTTACAGATGGACACATTTCAAGTTTGATAAATAATAAACAATTAAAAATGATTAATAACTTTAACTGCAAAGTGACTTCCGATCCGGAAATAGCTATAGAGCTACTATCTCATTTTTAACTACGCATAACAGCGACTAACCGCTTCACTTCGGGACTGGCGCCCTCGTTCGGTCTACGACACATAGGCTTCTGGCACTCCTCTTGCTTACGCAAGCGTCGTTCCAGTCCCTAACGTCCCGTTCGGGACTCAGGGCACAGCCTACGTCGGTTAGTCTAGTTCGTTATACGCCATGTTTTAAAAGGAATTTATGAAAGAAATTATCGAAGAATATTTACAAAATTACAAAATAATTGAAGCAAATACAAAAATCACTTTTGAATTAATCAATCAATTAATGAACCCATTAAAAATTCATGCTCTATCTTATAGAATCAAAGAGCGAAATTCAATTGAGAAAAAAATCATTGAAAAAAATAAATACAATACTTTAGAAGATATTACAGATATAATTGGGATCAGAATTATAACAAATTTAAATTCAGATGTTGATCAAGTGTATAAGATCATCAAAGAAAACTTTGCAATCGACGAAACTAATTCAATCGACAAAAGAAACAAAAAGTATAATGAATTTGGATACAAATCACTTCACGTAGTATTCTCCCATAAAAAAGAACGCGAAATATTACCCGAATACAAAAATTGCAATAAATACAAGTATGAAATACAAATTAGAACAATTTTACAGCATGCTTGGTCTGAAATCGAACACGATTTGGGATATAAAAGTGACTTACAAATTCCAGATGAATACAAACGTACATTCTATAAAATTTCTATGTTACTTGAATATGCTGACGATGAATTTGAAAAAATAAATTATCAAATACGTGAATATAGAAAACAAATCCCTATAGCAAATTTAACAATTACCAATGAAATTCCCATAAACAATGAAACATTAAAGGCTTATTTACAAGAGAATAAAAACATACAAAAAATTTTGGAACATATTTCAAATTTAGGATACGAAACAGATAATACTTGGAATATCCACATAAATTTAGGCGATTTGGCAGATAGGCTATCTTTTATAGAAATAAACTCTATTAAAAAATTAGACGATTTAATCATAAAATACGAAAAATTAATACCATTATGTCTAAAAGAATTCAATACACACTTTACATTAAAAGGATACTTTGGTCTATCTGCTCCCATATTTTATTTGGTCTATATACTCATTGCAAATAGAGGTAATGATTTTATAAATGAATTTACTAACAAATTCAATAAAGCCAATTCAAAAGTCTTAGATGGATTAGAAAGTATAAGAAATTTTATTCAAAAACACGGCGTATAACAGCGACTAACCGCTTCACTTCGGGACTTGCGCCCTCGTTCGGTCTGCGACACATAGGCTTTTGTCACTCCTCTTGCTTGCGCAAGCGTCGTGCCAATCCCTAACGTCCCGTACGGGACTCAGGGTCAGCCTACGTCGGTTAGTCTAGTTCGTTATACGCAAGCAAGAAAATTCAATGGTAACATTAGAAAATATAAAAGAAGTTCAGAATATTGCTAAACGAACTATAAAACACGTTCAATTAGAGACGAAAGAAGGTATGAGTGAGCTTGATATCAAAATGATCGCCGAATCTTTCATGATAGCAAATGGAATAGATAGGTTTTGGTATTATGATATTGGTGCATTTGTTCTTACGGGAAATCGGTCCCTACTTTCAATCTCTGGAAAAGATTACGTTCCCTCCAAAGTTAAAGTGAAAAATGGAGATGTTGTTACTATTGATTTAAGTCCTGTATTAAATAATACTTGGGGTGATTACGCTAGAACTTTTTACTTCGGTAATCCTAACAATGATATAAACGAATCTTTAATTTTCATAAAAAAACTTCATTCCAAATTTATCGAAATTTATAACCCTAACTTACCCATTTCAACTCTTCACAAAGAAATATATAACACGATTCAGAATAATAATTTTAAATCTTTAGATTTTAGAAATAATTTTGGACACTCAATAGAAGAAGATATAAAATCAAGGAAATGGTTCGACTCTAATAATAATGAAATTTTCTCTACATTCAAATTCTTTACTTTCGAGCCTCATATCAAGAAAGTCGGAGCTAATTACGGAATTAAACACGAAAACATTTACTATTTCGATGGAACTAAATTAATCGAGGTATAATCTTGCCAGCGTATAACAGCATGGAAACGCTGCGCTTCGGCACTTACGGCCTCGCTTGGGCTACGCCACATTCCCTTTCTGTCACTCGTTTGCATCCGCAAACTCCGTGCCAGTCCCTAACGTCCCGTTTCGGGACTCAGGGTCAGGGAACGTCGTCTCCACTAGTTCGTTATACGTCATTTGGAACCTATGAACATAAAAATATTTTTTATATTAATTTTAGCCACTGCAACTTTCACAGTTCAATCTCAAACCAATAACCCAGATTCATTGTATACTCAAACAATATTCTTTGAGTATAGTAATGGAAAAATCCGATCTATTGAAGCCTTAATTATATCTCCAAATGGACATCTTGTAGTTAACGATTTCTTGATTAATGATCATAAAAAAATTTATACCATTGATGCTGATAATAACGAAACACAAAATATTATATTTATCGCTAATGACGACTCAACAGGAATCGCAATACTTAAAACAGAGAAAAATTCAACTAATTATTACAACCTTTCTGAAACAATAAGCGACAAAAACCCAAATAATCTCTATGTAAAATTACCTAATAAAGATACAATAACAGCAAAATTCATTAAAACTGATTGCATTAAATTCAGAGAATCAGATATTTTTACTTCTTCATTTTCACATGAAAAATCTTTTATAAAATGTGGTGAAATTATAAATGTTTTTTTCGATAATGATGGGAACAGATACAAGTTCATAAACGAAAACAATAACTTTATGTCAGATATACAAAATGGAATTATTAGAAATGATCAAAACTTCCCTTTAGGAATTGTACAATCTGCATTTTTATCTAATTCATCAATTATTTTGAGTTATATTTCTTTAAATGATATCTCAAATGTAACTGAAAGAATTATTAAAACGGGTAAAATGAAACGCCCAAGACTGTATATTGGTTTGAAAAACAAAAACAACGTTCCTATAGTTGAAATGATAAAACCAAATTCTCCTGTTTTTAAAGCAGGTCTGCTACCTGGTGATCATATAGTTTCCATTAATGAATTTCCATTAAATAAGCCTGAAGATTTACCTAAAATTCTAGATAATTTTCAACCAGGAAATAATGTAACAATATCAATTGAAAGAAATGGCATAATAATTAAAATCGATGTTGTTTTGGATTAACAATATTCTCCAAACGACGTATAACAGCGGGGAAACGCTTCACTTCGGCACTGCCGGCCTCGTTCGGGCTACGCCACATTCCCTTTCTGTCACTCGTTTGCATTCGCAAACTACGTGCCAGTCCCTAACGTCCCGTTCCGGGACTCAGGGTCAGGGAACGTCGTCTCCCCTAGTTCGTTATGCGTAATTTGTTAAATATTATGGAAAAATGCCAAAAATGTAACCTAGAACTTAACCCAATAAAAACTAATTATGGGAAATTAATAATCTGTAATAGTTGTTTTGGGCATTACTATTCTGAAAATACACTAGAATTACTATTTAACGATTCTAACTGGAAGAAAGAAAAAGAAATTTCAAAAATTATAATTTCAAAACTAGAATGTCCTAAATGTAAAAACAAAATGCGATTACATAGATTTTCTAAAAAATACAATTCAGTGGAAATTGACATTTGTTCCAGTTGCAAAATTCTTTGGCTTGATTATAATGAAATCGAAGAATTAAAACTTAATACAATAGAAAATCGAAAATTTATAAACAATGGTAAAAATAAAATTTCTGAGTCTGAAATAAACTTTATCTTAAATATAACTAAATTGAATGCAAAATTAAAAGAAGCAAAAACTCTAAATAAAATCAATGACGAAGCTATTAAACTTTCAAAAACACGTCTTTACAATAGTGATCTAAATGCAAGCGTGTTTAATGCCTTTGATGTAGTATCATATTTTAAAACAATTTTTAAAAAAGAGTAAACACGCTAAGGCAAATTAAATAAATTTATAAACAATCTACCTTGAATATCAATTATTTAACAATAAAAGTTTTAGACATCAATAATTCTAGAGAACTTTACGAATCATTTGGCTTGATACTTACTTTAGAAAAACACGGAAATGGACCAGAGCATTACAGCATTCATTTTGAAAATTTTATTCTTGAAATATATCCTTGGAATAAATCAGAAAAGCCAAATTTTAATACAATTAGACTTGGTTTCTCCGTTTCAAATATTTTAGATTATCTTTATAAAATTGAAAGTATATGTAAGAAATTCTCTCTTAACTTCAAATTTACACCAGATTTGAGAAAGATTGAAATTAAAGATTTCGAAGATAGGACAATAGAAATATCCGAATCGGAATAACTCAACTTACAAATCAACAAACTACGCATAACAGCGGCTACTCACTTCGCTTCGGCACTACGGCCTCGCTTGGGCTGCGCCACATTTCCCTTCTGGCATTCGCCTTGCTTACGCAAGCTACATGCCAGTCCCTAACGTCCCATTCGGGACTCAGGGTCGGGAAACGTCGAGTAGCCTAGTTCGTTATGCGAACATTGCGGGGAAGAATCGCCACATCCGTGTGGCGTTTTTAAGAAATCTAAAAAAATATCGATTTGACAAATATACAAATTTTGTATATTCTGGAAAATTATGAATCAGACAGTAAATATCTCTTTCGAAAAGGCACTTTTAAAAGAAATTGATAAAATTGCAAAAAGAGAACATAGATCCAGATCTGAATTGATTCGTGAAGCTGCAAGGACTTACATTGAGAAAAAATCTAAGTGGCAAGCTATCTTCGATTTCGGCTCTAAATCTGTAGAAAAATCAAATCTCACAGAAGCTGACATTTTTGGAGAAATTAAAGCTGTTAGAAGAAATAAAAAAGCTTCTTAATGTTTAAAGTTCTCTTAGATACAAACATTTACATTTCTGCGATTTTATTTAATGGAAAACCTAAGCTAGTTCTTCAAGATTTAGTCGATGAAGTTTTTGTTGGGTATATTTCAAATGAAATTCTCGATGAAATTGAAGAAACTTTAACTAAACCTAAGTTTAAACTTCCAAATGATTTTATTCAGTTCACTATTGAAGAAATCAGAAATGTGACCACTATTATTAAAAATAAACCTCTGAAAGATTATTTAAATTTAAGAGACAGATATGATTTTCATATTTTAGAAACTGCTTTTTCAGCAAATGTAGATTTCATAATTACTGGAGACAAAGACCTTCTTATTCTTGAAAAAATAAAAGGTTTAAAAATCATTACGCCTGATGAATATTTAAGAATCAAAGAGGAACTTAGCTAAGATTGCGACATCCGTGTCGCTCCCCGCAACGTCGCATAACAGCATGTTACCGCTACGCTTCGGCACAAGGCCTCGCTCGGCCTGCGGCAAATTCCCCTTCTGGCATTCGCCTGCATACGCAAGCTACATGCCAGTCCCTAACGTCCCGCCGGGACTCAGGGTCGGGGAACTTCGGTAACATTAGTTCGTTATTTGCAATGTCCGAAAATTGAGTTAAAGAAACTGTTTGAAGAAGTTTTTTTACAAAAGAGAAGACAAAGAAAAAAAAAATAAGATACTTAAAAGAAATATCTGATTACGTTTCAAATTTCTTAGCATTTACGCTATTAATCAGCATAATTACTTAATTACTTAAAAATTAAGAGGGGCTATTTATTGAATATTCTATCTGGTGGAAACGTATTCAAGTTAAACTCATTATTTAAGTGCTATTAATATTACTAAAGCAAATTGAACTCCATACTTTGAATCGATAAATTATTTAAGTTATTTTAAAAAAGAAAAGAAAAGAAAAGAAAAGAAAAGAAAAGAGTAAGAAATAAGATAAAAGAAAGATTTGAAGAAAAGAAATTTCGATAAAATGATCCATCACTTTTCTATTATTATCTCTTCTCTAATTCGAACACTGCAAATAACAGCGCCTTAACGCTTCGCTTCGGGACTTACGCCCTCGCTCGGTCTGCGACACATAGGCTTCTGGCACTCCCCTTGCATCCGCAAGCGTCGTGGCCAGTCCCTAACGTCCCGTTCCGGGACTCAGGGTCAGCCTACGTCGTTAAGGCTAGTTCGTTATGCGCAAGAGGCTAAAATAAATCTTATTTCATGAAAATTTGTAAACTTTGTAAAAAAGAAAAAGAACTAATTAACAAATCCCATATATTACCAGAATTCCTCTATAAAAATATATATGATAATAAACACAGATATTTAGAGATTAATTATAAAAAGGATGGCTATCATAAAAGTAGCTATAAACAGAAAGGAAATTATGAATCAGACATTTTCTGCAAGGAATGTGATGGTGGAATAATCAGCAAGGAAGAGAAATATATAAAAGAAAACTTTTACGAAAATATTAGAAAAAATATTACTCAATTAAGTAAAATATCTCCAAATGGATTAACAAGTGAAATTATTATCGATCTACAAAGACTAAAAAGATTTTGGCTATTTAATTTATATCGAATGAGTCTTTCAAATTTGCATTTTTATAAATATATAAACTTAAGAAACAAAGAAGAGTCATTAAGAAAAAATTTATACGAAAATCACGTTTTCAAAAGAAATGAATATCCAGTTTTCATAGCAATTTGTTTACCGCAAAAAAAAGATGGTCCAGAAAAATTAATATTTATGCCTAAAATTATAAGAAGCAGAGAAAATGGCTACCAATGTGTATTCTATATTAATGGGATTCTGCACATAATTCAAATATCAGGGCATAATCCAGATGATAATTTTTTAAATAAATGGGATTATGAAAATTCTAAATTCAACTTCTCATATTTTCCTGAATCTGAATTTTACTTATATGCAAATGTAATGAGTGGATTAAAAATATATTAAAATAGCCTCCAGCGCATAACAGCGGGGAAACGCTGCGCTTCGGCACTTACGGCCTCGCTTGGGCTGCACCACATTCCTCTCCGTCACGCTTTCTTGCGATCGCAAGAAGCGCGCCGACGCTAACGCCTACGACGTAGGCTCAGCTACGAGGAACGTCGTCTCCACTAGTTCGTTAGCCGCAATGTTTTAAAAAATACTAATTTTATAAAACATTGAGCTGGATTACTCAGAAAATCTTTCGAAGCCAAAAATATGATTTCCATTAAATTATCAATATAAAATAAATTTGGAAATACTTTGGATTGAAAAACTAAAATTTCACTTTAAAACCTTTATTAAACAACAAAAATATAAATCTTAATTCTTTTAATTGTTAAGTTGATTGAAAACGCACAGAAAACCGCATTGAACACAAAACAAGGAAGTCAAAAAAATCATGATGAATAAAATACTTAGAATTTCCACTCTCTTAATTATGATATCTTGCAATAAAACAAATTTTGAATTACCTTACATAAAAAGGGATTTAGACCTTACTAAGAAAACATTTCAATGCTTTACAGAATTATCAAGCACTGCTTTTACACCAGTACCGTCACATGAAACCGAAAAAATAAAAAGTATTTCAATAAGCAAGACAGACAAAATCACTTTCAGCTTTTACGCTGATTTACAAAAAAATGACATACTTGTATCATATCAAGGTAGTGAAAATAAAATTAGTTTAATTGGATATGATACCGGAGAGGATGCAAGAATAGTCCTATATGAAGATTTACAAAGAAAAAACAAAAATTCAAATAATGGATTGTTTCAGATTTATATAATAACTGCAAAAGGAGATTTTATATTCTTTCAAAATAAAATATCTGCTTTTTCAGGCTACGTTTCAGGAATTAATACTGGCTACTGTGAATAAAAATTCGAACGTTCAAAAAAAAAAGAAAACACTGCGGCTAACAGCGACTAACCGCTTCACTTCGGGACTGGCGCCCTCGTTCGGTCTGCGACACATAGGCTTTTGTCACTCCTCTTGCTTGCGCAAGCGTCGTGCCAATCCCTAACGTCCCGTCCGAGACTCAGGGCCAGCCTACGTCGGTTAGTCTAGTTCGTTATGCGAAATGGAGAAAATAATATGAAAACAATTGATTTAGAATTAAATGTAACCCGCGGAACGTATTTACCTGCAGCCCTTAAACTTATTTTGAATACGGATGCAAATCTAGAAAATCTCATTGGTTCTGAATTTGAAGAGATATATATTCACGAATTTACTCATTTTATTCAAGATATTTCAACAATCTATGGATTAACAAATTTTATATTGAATTTAGATGACTTGGCTTCAAGAGCACAGGAAATATACAAATTTCATGATGGTTCCAAAATAACAAGACCCGTTCAAATGGAACTAAATTCAAATACAAGGATAAATCGATTACTTTTTAAAGAGTACTTCGGACAGAGTTTAAAGAAAGGTGATATTAATTCATCATCAAATTGGTATATAACGATAGAAAAAAAAATTATCGAAGGTGTAATTTCCTTAAACTCTATAAAGGTAAAAGTGGAAGAAGTAGAATTTAAATTAGGCGCTTTCCATATGATGGAAAGTATGGCCTATGAAATTCAAAAATTCATTTATAATAGTAATTCAAAATCACCAGAAATCCCATATTGTGTCGTAAGGAATATACTAAAGAAAAATGTTAAGCATAATTTAGATACATTAGATATTATCTCAATTTGCGATGCGAGCCTACTTTCATTTCATCCTTCGGAAGCATTGTATTCTCTTATTATAGATTTAAATAAGCTCGAAAGTAAACCAGATCTAAAATGGTATTATGAATATGTAGAAGATGGAATGAATACAGCAATCGAAATTGATGGTCAAAATAATTTTAAAAATATATCAGATAAAGTCTCTGAAGTAATAGAATACCTCAATAAAATTATACCAGATCCTAATTTGAAAGATCAAAAACAATGGCTAATCAATAAACTTATAAAACTAAAAGACAAGAGATTAAATGAATCCGATTTTCTCGCTACTATTCTAAAATCCGAAAATCCGAGACTAGCCTTTTTAGAATTTATAGCCGAAATAGGTTCTCCAGTAATATTCAATTCTAATGGATTTGGATTTACTATTGAAAAAAACGAAAAGATACAAGATGCATCTGTTTATTGGTCATCAATAATTGAAATAATCAGAATCTTTTATGGAAACTCTGATTGTTCTTTAGTGGAATTTTGTAAGAATAATTTAATTGAAGGTAAACCAAATGAATACTGTAATTTATCGCCCTGGAATAGAACAACTGTATTTCCACACTGCTATTTTGCAAAATTTTGGAAGTTTTGGAAATTTGAAAAATATGATTGGAATCACTAAATTTCTCCACTTCGCATAACAGCACCTTCCCGCTACGTTTCGGCACAAGGCCTCACTCGGCCTACGGCAAATTCCCTTCCGGCACGCTTCTTGCTCCGCAAGAAGTCGCGCCGACGCCAACGCCTACTACGTAGGCTCGGCTACAGGGAACTTCGGGAAGGCTAGTTCGTTAATTGCAATGTCCAAGAAAAAAGAATTTAAGATATTTTTGTTTCAAATTTTCGCTGAATATTTTT
>NZ_RQFW01000021.1 GCF_004770145.1 Leptospira bourretii
GCATTTGGCTTGCTTAGTTGAATAATTATTTTTAAGATTTTCATTTTGAGTATTTTCAATTAATCACAATGCTAAAGGAATCTAATATAAATACTTGAAATATTTTCAATATACAGAATATCTTTACAAGTAACATTCTGTTAAACTATGTTTTAAATAACACTCTTAGGTGAATTAAATGGATTTTAATGAATATCAGATTTCGGCAGAGGAAACAAATCAGAAGCATATTCAGGATGATACCAACAAGTATATAATTCCTTTTCTCGGAGTAATTGGAGAAATTGGGTCATTGGTTTCTCAGCTAAAGATCAGATTAAGGGACGGAGATTCTCATTTAAAATTCAAAGAAAATATTGGAGAGGAAATCGGAGATATACTTTGGTATCTTTCTACAATTGCTACTCAATATGATTTAAACTTAAATGATTTGGCTGAAAGAAATCTATTAAAAGTTAAAGATAGATTTCTTTCAAAGGAAATTGAATATTTTGAATTCGATGAGGAATTTCCTTTGGAAGAGCGACTTCCAGAAGAATTTGAAATTAGGTTCCATTCTTTTGAAGAAGATGGAAAAAAGAAAGTTAGAATACTAAATAATTCTACTCAGCTTCAGGTAGCTGATGTCTTAACAGATAACACTTATTTAGATGATGGATATCGATTCCATGATATATTTCATTTCGGATATTTGGCTATTCTTGGTTGGTCTCCAGTTTTAAGAAAACAGCTATGTAAAAAGAGAAAAAGTGATCCTATTATTGATGAAAATGAAGATGGTCAACGTGCTCAGATAATTGAAGAGCTAGTTTCTTTATTTATCTACATACATGCTGAAGAGCATAATTTACTAAAATCCTCAAAAATTGTAGATACAAGTTTAATTAAAAAAGTAAAAAGCCTAGTCAGTAGTTTAGAAGTAAAAAAATGTAGTGGTAAACACTGGGAAAAAGCCATATTAAATTCATATGAGGTATTTAATAAACTAAGAGAAAATGAAGGAGGTCGAGTTTTAGTTAGTAAGAAGAATCGATCACTTACTTATCTAGGGAAATATTAAATAACATTCGATAGAATATTTAATTTTATTTTCCATTTTTTAGGAAAAAAGGGCTAAATAGTCTTATTATTTACTGTATATTTTTGTTTTATTCTGACTCTACCTGAGTTACCAGAAAGTTCTGGTAATTTAACACGTAAATATTTATCGATTTCGCAAAACAAATTTTGACAATCGATCAGCTGTAAACTGCGACCACCCAAATTTTTAAAAGGAAGATTTAGTCTAGAAAATTCCTCGACTTGAATATCACATATCAATTTAATAATTTCTTCGTAATTCAATCCCGCTAAATCCGAAAAACACTTTTTTATTCCATCTCTAGCACCTGGTCCTGCTACCACAAAATCCATTTCACTAAAATTAACAACTTCAGAATAATTGATATCCACGACATATTGAAATGCAAGAAAATCTCCAAATGAAGGTATAGATTTTAGTAACTCAAATGCATTCTTCATTGATTTACATTGAACTATTTTCTCTGGAAATTTATTTTTTATTATGTATTTCAACAGCTCTAAGTGATTTGTATGTTTGTATTTATTATTAAAATAACTTATTCCACTTGGCATAATATATGCCCCTGAGTATATACTAACACCAGATGTCTTTAAGTTAGTTAATAATTTATCAAATTTTGCGACTGAAAAACTTTTAACTGAAATTTCTCCAATTTCTGACTCAATATATTCCCATGTTTCTATTTTGTTAAAAAGTTTAAAGAATAAGATTCTAAATATGACATCCCAATACTCTCTACTCTTATCGTAGATAACATTTTTTACTAAATATTGACTTACACGATCTGTAACCCGATACGCATTGGTAAATTTATATTTTTGAAGGATTTCATCTTCTGTCCAAGGTTGGGGAGCATTTTGAAGTTTCTTAATATAGATATTCTGCCTTTCGAACGCAAAATACCAATAATAATCATACGCTATAGAAGGTATTAAAGGATATAATTTAGAAATTCCTTTTTTCATCAACTAAAGGTTTACCATTAAATCCAACCCTGAATCTGTATCATCTCATTTTTTGAAATACTCATATCCAATTTAGGTTGTGTGATCAATATATTCACTTTATTTATTTTTATACCACAAAACTGAGATATAAATGAGGCTAATTGACATATGCCTTTATAGTTACCAAATGCTTTTGCTACCAAATATTGAGCGGGATATAAAGCAGTTAAAGTAAGCCCGTCCAAGTTATAATTTAGTGATATTTGTTGTAGACATGGAAAGCCTCGAACAGGCTGTTCAGTATGATCTGTGTTTGGATTAAATATTGCAATTTGTAGTGCTGTTGCTCTTCTCTTTTTACCACTTGATGTTAAGCAATGAATGATATGTTCAAGTTGATTTATATGACTAATTTTATTTTTCTTTACACCTTGAAAATTAATAATTCTATCGAAATAGGTTCCGTATGCATTAGCACGAAATCTTGCTTTCATTCTAGGTAATATCTTTTGTGAATATTCCTTATAGAAAACTTCTCTTCCCTCTTTCATTTTTAACTCCCAAAATTGTTGCGGAAAAATTGTATATGCAACATCATTTGTTGAAATTTTTGACTTAGATTGCAATTTCTTATCCAAATAATTTTGAATCTCTTTTTCAACTTCAGAAGAATTCGTCTCACACGATGAAATGGAAATGATCGCAGGTGAGTCGCCTTTGCTAGATTTCGTTTCTAGTATAAGTTTGCACCATGCCCTCCAATAGTTTTCTTCATTAACAATAATCATATATTTATTCCTCTTCGCTTTCTAAATGCCTATAGATCGATCTTCCTTCATAATTGCTATTTGAGACTCGCAAAAAAACTGCAATTTCATTGGTATTATTTACAATTCTACAAATACCAACTTTTTTAGCTTTAAAATATTTTCCCGATCTTTCTTCTTTATGTATTCGCATTAGATTACCTTCTATTGAGTAAATATTTGGAAGGAATACGATGTCATCGATTCTTAGATCAATTGGGCAACCGAAAAATAAATCATCAAACATTATAAGAAGACCAGAGAAGTCCTCTTCCAAAAGTTCTGATTTTATCTGTTTAGGTTTCATTTTTATCAATTTGTTGAAATGAATTTTGTCTATTAATCCTAAAGAATAAGTTAGGTGAGATAATAGTGTAGTAAATCCTACACGGAAATATGTAGCCATCTTATAAGCATTTAAAGGAGTAAGTTGCTCTGGCAAAGTAATCCTAGCTTTATTTAAATAATCTTTTACCGCCAGATCGGGCATTAACATAAATGAAGCAAACAAATCTGCTTGTAATTCTTTTTCATCTCTTTTTTCAGTTTTTCCTTCGGAAAAAAAACTATCTACGGAAGTTCCATGACCATAATAGAAATGTCCAAGTTCATGCACACAATTGAAATTTATTCGTCCAATTGGACGCAAAGAAGACAAAATGAAAACCGATTGATTTTCTTTTTGAATATATAGACCTTCTAACGAAGGTAAGGCTTGAAGACGAACCTCGATACCTAGTTTATCTACAATGTCCAAGGAATTGATTGGATTTTCCAATGGAATTTTTAGTTTCAATCGCAATTTAGCAGAATCGATGAATGCAGCTCTTGCTAATTGCTTTGCATTATACTTCATTATTTTAAGCTTTTAATCAAGTTCAAAATTTTATCAATATCCTTTTGCTGCAATTTTGATAGTTCTCTTGCTGCTAAAGATAACTTTGAATCTTTCTGATCTTCCTTTTCACCAAGTAACCAAGAAGAATTAACATTGAAAATCTCACACATTAGCACTAGTTCATTGGTATCGACCTTCCGTTTGCCAGATTCAATATCAGAAACGGCAGGGCGGGATATTCCAAGCATTTTTGATACTTGCTCTTGGGAAAGACCCGCATACTCTCTAGCAAGCTTTACTCTCTCTAAAAAAATTCTATTCGGTTCCGACATTAACTTTTATTATTCTCCATAAATTCCTCGACGATTTTAACTATTTGACTTACATCGTTAAATTTTTTATTTTTATCATCTACAAACAAGTTCATGTCATTCGGGATATCCTTTCCGATTTTTGTTCCGAGGACTATAACAAAATTCAATCCATCTGAGCTTTCGAAACCAAGGTCAGTTCCAACATCCGTGTTTTTTTTAATATCTTCTTTTCGTATTCCCTTCGTTTTTCCTACTTCAAAAATAGTATCAATTATGCACTTTTCGAGTTCGTTTTTTGTCACTTTTTCGTACCTTGATGTATGATTATCGTACATATGTTTTTCGGTCAACTAAATTTACGATTTTTCGGTCTTAAAAAAAGTTAGATGGTATTGTTTTGATCCACAATATTTTTAAGGTATGTGAATTGTCCCACCTTCTTCGTAAAATGATTTCCGTTGCAATTTCATTCATTTTATCTGATGTTGGTAACAAGCTCATGAATTTATCATTTTTAAGAAAAATTCCTTTTTCTCTGACTCTTCATTTATCAATTACCTACATAAGGCTTCTTTCCTATGTTTGAACAGACATTTAAAAATATAGACGATATTCTCCACAAAGATGCTGGTTGCAGTAGCGAGCTGGATTATGTGGAACAGACTTCTTGGGTGCTTTTCCTCAAATACCTAGACGATCTAGAAAAAGACAAAAGCAATGCCGCTGAACTAGCAGGTAAAACTTATACAAATATCCTAAAACCTGAATTCCAATGGTCAAAATGGGCAACTCCCAAAACTAAAGATGGAAAAATTGACCACAACAAAGCACTGACTGGTGATGACCTGAAGGATTTTGTTGATCTCAAACTCTTTCCCTACTTGAAGAAATTTAAGGCAGATGCAGAACATGCAGATTCCATCGAATACAAGATAGGCGAAATTTTTAGCGAACTAAAAAACAAAATCCAAAGTGGTTATAACCTGCGAGATGTGATCAATTTAATAGATGAACTAAGATTCCGAACTCATGCTGAAAAACATGAGATGAGCCATTTGTATGAATCAAAGATTGCCAATATGGGTAATGCGGGGCGAAATGGTGGTGAATATTATACTCCCCGTCCCTTGATCCGAACCATAGTTAAGGTAGTGGCTCCAGAGATCGGAAATAAAATATATGATGGTGCAGCTGGTTCGGCAGGCTTCTTGTGTGAAGCTTTTGACTACTTAAAGGAAAACAAGAAACTAACCACTTCGGATATCACAACCTTACAAAAGAAAACATTCTATGGAAAAGAGAAGAAGTCACTCGCTTATATCATAGGAACAATGAATATGATTTTGCATGGTGTGGAGGCACCAAACATCATTCACACAAATACCCTTGCGGAAAATTTGGATGATATCCAAGAAAAAGATCGCTATGATATTGTCCTTGCCAACCCACCGTTTGGTGGAAAAGAGAGAGCCGAAGTTCAACAAAACTTTCCAATTAAAACAGGTGAAACGGCATTCCTATTCTTACAACATTTCATTAAAATTCTAAAAGCAGGTGGTCGTGCAGGTATTGTCATCAAAAATACTTTTCTTAGTAATACAGACAACGCATCCGTCAGTCTACGAAAGTTACTTCTTGAAAATTGCAATCTTCATACGGTTTTAGATTTACCAGGTGGAACATTCACTGGTGCAGGTGTAAAAACGGTGGTATTGTTTTTTGAAAAAGGAAATGCCACAAAAAAAGTATGGTTCTACCAACTGAATCTAGATCGTAACCTTGGTAAAACTAATGCTTTGAATGAAAATGACCTAGAGGAATTTGTAACACTTCAAAAGAAAAAAGCAGATAGTCCAAACTCTTGGAGTATTGATGTTGCTTCCATTAACTCAGATACTTATGATTTGAGTGCAAAGAACCCAAATAAAAAAGTAGAGACTGCTTTAAGGCAACCGCTCGAAATTTTGGAAGAGATGCGTTCCCTCGACGAAGAAAGTGCCAAGATTATGGAAAGTATCAAGGGAATTCTAGCATAGTGTGCATTTATGAAAGATGACCAGTCCTCTCAAATATTAATTTACCAAACGGCTGACGGAAAAACCAAACTGGAAGTACGGTTAGAAGAAGAGACAGTCTGGTTGACTCAAAAGAAAATTGCAGACCTCTTCCAAACTACTCCCCAGAACATTACCCTTCATCTAAAAAACATATTTTCCGAGGGAGAGCTTTTAGAATCCGCAACTTGTAAGGATTTCTTACAAGTTCAAATCGAAGGGAAAAGGTCGGTTGAACGGCTTCAGAAACATTACAACCTGGATGTTATCATCTCTATTGGATATAGAATCCAAAGTAATCTTGCCACCAAATTTCGTATCTGGGCAACGCAAAGACTAAAGGAATACATCATCAAAGGATTTGTATTAGATGATGAAAGATTGAAGAATCCCGACGTTCCCTTTGATTATTTTGACGAACTACTTCGACGTATCCAAGATATCCGCACATCTGAGAAACGATTCTATCAAAAGATAACAGACATTTATGCGACAAGTGTCGATTATGATCCGACACAAGAAACTAGCATTCAATTTTTCAAAACCGTTCAAAACAAAATGCATTGGGCAATTACTGGAAACACTGCCGCAGAAATTATTGCCAACCGTGCCGACAGCGATAAACCAAACATGGGTCTTACAAACTGGCGAGGAGCCGTTGTTCGTAAGCAAGATGTAGGAATTGCCAAGAACTATCTGAATGAAGAAGAATTGTCTGCATTGAATAACCTAGTGGAACAATATCTCGTGTTTGCTGAGGGTCAAGCTATGCGGAGGATTCCGATGTATATGAATGATTGGATTGAAAAACTGCACGGATTTCTTAGTTTAAATGATCGAAATATTTTGAACCACGCAGGAACTATATCCCACGAACTAGCGTTAGAAAAAGCGGAAGGGCATTATGAAAAATACAGCCAAAAGAGAATTCGTGAGTCGGATCAAAGAGAAGGTGAATTTGAAAAAGTTGTCAAAGAACTTCCAGTTCGCAAAGTGAAGAAAAGTTAACAAATGATTATAAGTAGGATTCGAAAGTTTTTTTTCATTATTACATTTTTAATCACACTTTGGGATCAAAATGAAAACTAATTGGGAAATAAAAAAGTTGGGTGAAGTTTGCAATTTCCAAAATGGCTTTGCCTTCAAAAGCAATACATACAAGGAAACAGGATTACCAATACTTCGAATTACAAACATTCAAAATCAGACTTTAGAACTAACTGATTTGGTTTATTTTAATTCAAATGATTACAAAGAAAACTTTGAAAGGTTTAAAGTTTTCAAAAATGACTTAGTAATTGCTATGTCAGGAGCTACTACTGGAAAACTCGGTATCAATACAACAGAAACTGTTTTTTATCTAAACCAGCGTGTAGGAAAATTTATACCCAAAAAAGAATTAGCTAAACCATTTCTATATTACTTTTTAACAACAAAAGTGGAGGAAAGTTTACGTATAGCAGCAGGTGCAGCACAACCTAATTTAAGCACAGAGCAAATTAATAATTTCGAAATTCCCCTCCCTCCCATCGCAGAACAAAAACGAATTGTAGCAATCCTTGATGAAGCATTTTCTGCAATAGCCAAAGCGAAAGAGAACGCAGAACGGAACCTAAAGAATGCTAAGGAATTGTTTGAAAGTTATTTGCAAGGGGTGTTTGAAAATAAGGGAGAGGATTGGGAGGAGAGGACGATCGGTGAAGTTTGTTCTTTATATCAAGGTATTGCAATAAATGCAAAGACTAAACACGCATTGGTGATAAAAAGTGAGCTTCCTTTATTAAGAATTAAAGATTTAAGAAATAACACTGAAGAACAATTTATTGACCCTAATAATTTTCCTAAAAATGCATTGGTCAATGAAGAAGATATTTTATACACTAGAACTGGAAATTCTTTGGGACTTGTATTTAGAGGGAGAAGAGGAGTACTTCACAATAATTCTTTTAAGATTGTTCCTAATTCCTCATTAAGTAGGGATTATTTTTTTATTTGGTTGCAAAACCCAATTTTTAAATCTAAGATTTTTGATTTAGCTTCAAAAGCAGCTCAACCAGATATCACACATGCCATTTTCAAAATTCAGCATATCGCCATTCCAACCATAAAAGAGCAACATTCAATAGTTCAAAAATTTAATGCCCTCTCTGCCGAAACCAAACGTCTTGAAGCTATCTACCAGTCCAAAATTGAGTCGTTAGAGGAACTAAAGAAATCCATTTTACAAAAAGCATTTAGCGGGAAGTTGACGGATAGGTGTTTGGCGGTATGAACTTTCGAGTTTCCCCATCAATAACGGTATTAGTCTAAACATGCATCAAGTTTATTGCGATGAAACAGGTCATGGTAAGATTCGAGGAATTGGAGGTGTTAGTGGGACGAAATCGAATCTTGAAATGCTAAATGTCAAGTTAAAGAGGATTCTAGATCGGCATAATAAACAAAAGGTAGAATGGAAAGACATTTCTGGAGATTCCCAAAAAGAGAACGTGGCATCCGAGATGCTGAATTCATTCTTACTTGCAACTAAGGAAAATGATATAAGAGCGGATATTCTCTGTTGGGACACCAATGATTCAAGGCACGCAATACCAGGAGTAGATGATCAGAAAAATCTTGAATTTATGTATTATAAACTCTTACGATGGATCAAGCAAATTTGGGGCGAAATCGCCCCTTCTTGGGAATTCTATCCTGACCAAAATTCTAGTGTAAATTGGGATATACTCATAGAAGTCATTGAGAATACAAATTTGTTGAAACGGAAAATGGAAAAACATAGTTTCTTTAGTTTTATGGAAAATTTTCGGAGAATTGAAATTGTAAATCATAGGCAAATGATTTCACACGATGAGCCTCTAATTCAATTAATAGACCTCCTCTCAGGAATGCATCGCTTTTCCATTGAAAAAGGAGGTAAGTATAAGACGGAAATTCTGAAATCCGAAAAAAATAGCGAACATCCTCCACTTTTTGAAGTTAAAACCGATGAAAAAAAAATTTCTAACGGAGATAAATCTAAAATTAGAATATTGAATACATTTTATAAGAATTGTTCAAACTTTAGTCTTCATATTTCATTTAATCAAAAAGCCTACTTCTTCTCAAGGAAGCCAAACTATCCTTTAAATTTTTGGCTCTATGAAGCCAAAAGTGAATTTGACATTGCTCCTTTAAAAAAAGACAGTCTTGACAGGTAAAAAATGAACGAAGCAGAAACTAGAGCCGAGCTGATTGACCCCAAACTTAAAGAATGCGGTTGGGGTGTTGTAGAGGGATCAAAAATCCTTCGGGAACATCCAATCACGGCTGGAAAAATCCAAACTGGTGGGGGAAGGACAAAAAAGTTATCCGCTGATTATGTGTTAGTTTACAAGGGATACAAACTTGCTGTGGTCGAAGCTAAAAGTGCTGATCTTGAAGTGGGAGAAGGAGTAGCACAAGCAAAGTTATATGCCGAAAAGTTGAAATTAGATACCACCTACTCTACCAACGGGCATGAAATTTATAGTATCTGTATGGCAACGGGAAAAGAAGGACTTGTAAATGAGTACCCAACCCCTGACCAACTTTGGAATAAAACCTTTCCCAAAACAAACGATCCAAATAGTGAAATTGTCGAAATGTGGCGTTCCAACTTTATTAATATTCCTTTTGAAGATGTGGGTGGTAGCAAAGGTGCCAGATACTATCAAGAAATTGCAGTCAACAAGACACTTGAAGCCATTGCAAACCATAAGAAAAGAATCCTCCTAACTCTCGCAACTGGAACAGGTAAAACATTCATAGCCTTTCAAATCGCATGGAAACTTTTCCATACACGCTGGAATCTTTCTGTTTCAAATTCGCATTCCAGTTATGTATCAAGAAGACCTAGAATCTTATTCTTAGCAGATCGTAATATTTTAGCAAATCAAGCTTTCAATGCTTTTTCAGCATTTAGTGAGGACGCTCTGGTAAGAATTAGTCCGAAAGAGATTAGTAAAAAAGGAACGGTTCCCACTAACGGAAGTATATTTTTTACAATCTTTCAAACATTTATGAGTGGAACAGATAAAGATGGGAAACCTTCTCCTAACTTTGGTTCCTATCCTTCAGATTACTTTGATTTTATTATCATAGATGAATGCCATAGAGGTGGTGCAAACGATGAAGGCAATTGGAGAGGCATCTTAGAATATTTCTCCCCTGCTGTCCAACTGGGTTTAACTGCTACTCCAAAACGCAAAGACAACGTGGATACCTACAGATACTTTGGGGAGCCTATTTACATCTACTCCCTAAAAGAAGGGATCAATGACGGTTTTTTAACACCATTCAAAGTGAAGAGAATCAAAACAACTATAGATGATTATATCTATACTAGCGACGATCAGGTAATTGAAGGTGAAATTGAAGAAGGTCGTATTTACAAAGAGCCTGACTTTAACAAGATCATTGAAATCAAAGAAAGAGAGGCTGAACGAGTCAACATCTACATGAATGAGGCGAATCAGAAAGAGAAAGCAATTATATTCTGTGCCTCTCAAGATCATGCCCTTGCCATCCGTGATCTTGTCAACCAAGTTAAAAAAAGTGACAATCCAAACTATTGTGTCCGAGTTACTGCAAATGATGGTGCTCTTGGAGACCAATTTCTGAGAGAGTTCCAAGATAATGAAAAAACGATTCCAACTATTTTAACAAGCTCGCAAAAATTATCCACTGGCGTTGATGCCAGAAATATTCGAAACATCGTATTATTAAGACCAGTGAATTCAATGATCGAATTCAAACAGATCATTGGGAGAGGAACAAGGCTTTTTGATGGAAAGGAATTTTTTACCATATACGACTATGTAGATGCCTATCAGAATTTCCTTGATCCAGAGTGGGACGGTGAACCTGTTGCACCTGAACTAAGAGAGTCAACTCCACCAAAGGAGATAAATGGGAATGATGAACAATCAGAAGAAGGAGACGACGAGGACGGAGAAGCTTCCGAAAAAAGAAAACGGATAAAAGTTAAGTTGAAGGATGGCAAAGAAAGGGAAATTCAACATACAGTAGCAACATCCTTTTGGAGTGCAGATGGTAAGCCAATTTCTTCCATTGAATTTATGGAGAGCCTATTCGGTAAGCTTCCTGAACTTCTTAAAAATGAAGAGGAACTCAGAAAACTTTGGAGTAGCCCTATCACCCGACAAGCTCTTCTGAATAAGTTAGATGAAGCTGGCTATAGTAAAGATGATCTTCTAACCCTTCAAAAACTAGTCGGAATGGAAAAAAGTGACCTCTTTGATGTTCTGGAGTATATTTTTAATAGTGACATTAAACCATTAACAAGAGAGCAAAGAGTTGCCTTTGCACAATCATTTATATTTGCTTCTTTAGATGTTAAGCAGAAAGAATTTATAGAATTTGTTTTGAGTAAATATATTGAATCTGGGGTCGAGGAACTTGATCAAGAAAAGTTACCAATTCTAATAGAAAGTAAATACCAATCTTTGGAAGATGGAATTAGTATCTTAGGTGAAGTTGGCAAGATAAAGAATTTGTTTATTGATTTCCAGAAGCATTTGTACCAGCCTGAGTTTGGTTAGGGAAATTTTATGTATAAGACCACGACCACAGGATCAAGGGAATTTAAATTTCAACGCAAATAACCTACTGTTTTGAAAACCTTATGTAGTACATTAAATAGTGTTAAAAATACAAATTAAAATCAGATGAATAAATCCACATGCCAAAATATTTACAAAATCTTATAGAAGAAATCACCGAAGGAAAAATCTGCGATTCAAGAGAAGGCAATTCAGGTATAGTATATATAATCCAATATCCTCCCCATCGAAATCCGAACAAAATTGTTCTTAAAACAATAAAATTGAGCAAAAAATTAAATGAAGAAAATCAAAACCATTTTATCGAGGAGTGCAAAACTCTTTTTAATATCAAAAACCATTTCATCTCATCCCCCTTTGACGTAAAAATCGTTGATGGTATACCTGCAATAATGATGAAATATTATGACTATGATTTAAAAACTTTAATGATAAATTCAAATATTTCTGAAATTTCAGCTCTCGTATTAATTTATCAATTAAACAAAGCCCTAATCACAATCCGAAATCTGGGATTAAATAATCATCAGGATTTGAATCCACCAAACATATTAATAAAAAACTTACTAATAAACAATCCAAAATATTATTCACATAATTTTTTAAATTTAGATTTATGTATCTCTGACTTTGGTATTGCCAATTTAAGAAATAGAATTGGTCCAACTCTTGGAGGAGGTGGAGGTAAATATCCTTTTAAAGCACCTGAACAATATAATCCCAAAAAATTTAAAGAATATGATCCTGACATATTTGCATTTGCCATTATAGCGTATATGCTATTAACTGGACTACATCCCTGCGGTTTATCCACAAAGAAATCTTTAAACAAAAATACTCCTGGAAGCATTTTTGAATCCTGGGCTTTAAACAAACCACAAATTCATTACAAAGACTCGTTGATAGAAAAATATATAAACGACTGTCTTTTAGAAAATCCGTGTTTCAGACCTACCTTAGAAGATGGATTAAATATTTTTGGTAAATCAATACAAAATCTAGATATCAATACTTTTGATATTCTTAACAATAGATTACAAATATATGAAACATTTGATTCTGCATATAGAAAAAAAAACAAGATAAAGAACTTATGGATTACTTCTAGTTTACCCAATGAAAAAATAAAAGTATTCACAGAAATTAAATTTCACTTTAATGAAGTTAAAAATTCAGTCACCGATGCCAGCGACTTGTCTTATTTAATCTTCATATATAAACATTTAATTTCAGTTTCTGATCCATCAATTCTAAATCAAAAAGTATTATTAAATGAATCACTGGAATTATTAGATTTAATATATTACTTCATGGACACAATTTCTGTTGAAACCGAATACAAACAAATCTCTTTCGAAAACGAAATCCTACTAGATAGACCTGATTTTTTTGACTTTGAAATATTGTTAAACTATTTATTTATTGTTTTTCAAGTAATCAAGAAACAAACATCCATCACTTATCTTCTCAAATGTATTCGGACTAAAAGAAACGCAAAACTTACCTCAACTTTCTACATTTATTCAGCGAGCGAAATATCTAAATTTGACATCTTTAAATCAATCAAACGAATTAAAAGAGCACAGAAATTAAATCAGGAAGAAATAGTAATAGATTTCAAATTATATCTTATAATTAGACAAGCCTATCTGACCCAATATTTTGATTTTTCTTCAAAAGAAATATCGAAGCTAATAATCATAGCAAATGAAAGTCTAATGAAGGTGGCTTCAATCCACTCCGATAAAGTTTACATTAATAATTGCTCATATTTACCTTATAATTATCCAACTTAATTAAAGTAACATTAAATATCATGGAATTATTTAATAAACCTTGCGATCCTGCATTTCTTTTAAGTCTATGCTATAAACTCAACCTTCGATTTTAAGAGACAATTATCAAACAGACTAAAATTAAAGATTCAGAAATGGAAAGAGAATATGTAATAAATTCAACAAAAATCTGATCGAAATAATTCAATAGAGTTTATTTAAAGTAAATACTAGAAATTATTCCTTTTTCATTCTAACTACAATATATTCTAGAATCCACCACCAAAACCAATAAATTTCTTCCTAAAAGCAATTTTTTTACCGCTATATAAATATATTTAAAGCAGATGTCATTCGGAAAAATTGCAAATTTTTTGTTACTCTTTCAACTTTAATAA
>NZ_RQFW01000022.1 GCF_004770145.1 Leptospira bourretii
TCCCTTTTGAAAGTTATCTTCTTTAAAGGAAGGAATGGTGTATGTATCGATGATTCGTTTGACAGTGACATCAGGCGGGGGTGGTAGCGGGGGCAGCTACTAAGGCGAAAGCCTAAATGGAAAAATCTTTTACCATTACAACTGTTAGACATAAACTAGAAAACCGTTAGAATCGTTGGAAAATCCTTTCCAAAACGTTTTTAACGGTAAAAGTTCACTTTTTGGACAAACTAATGAAAATTAGTTGTCCGCATGTCAAGTTCGAACCCATATTATCATTTCCGAATATTATTTGGAAAATATGTTAAAATGGCTTCCTGTTATGCGAAAAAAACTAACCCTATTCTCCTTTTTATTGATTTCCTATTCTCATTGTATTGGAATTCTTTCCGGCGGTGGCAACCAAACAGACTTTAGTCCCTTTGCTTTTCTATTTGGCCTTGTTGGCGGATCACCTGCCTCTGCCCAAAATCTAACCCCAGGAACCACCGTAGATCTGTCAGGTGATGGAAAACCAGATGGAACCCTAGTCGATTCGGATGGAGATGGTGTTTCCGATGGAATCAATCTTACCGGTGGAACCACTCCCAATCTAATCCTCATCGATACCAATGGGGATGGAACGCCGAATGACACCTCTATTGTTACCATCCTTAGTGATACCACTCCGCCAACCATCACCAGTTCCTTGTTAACCGGAACTTTCTCCACCACACAGACCACAACTCTCACATGTTCGGACAACAAAGCACCTGGATCCATTGTTTATACCTTGGATGCCTCGACTCCTAGTTTCTCACCAAAACAAGGAACCATCATTGCAAAGTCTTCCCAAGCTGTTTCTTTATCCACAGAAGGATCCCATACCCTCCAAGCCCTCTGTCGCGACTTAGCAGGAAATCTTTCAGCACCCATTAGCATTGTCTATACGATTGATACCAAAATTCCTGCGTTGACACTTGTGAGTCAATCTTCGGCAGCCATCAGTGCGAGTGCTGGTGCAATCTCCAGTTCCACAGCTACTTGGAGGTCGGACAGGTCAGGTTCTTTTACAGTCCGCGAAGGAAGCTCTTGTGATTCAGGAACCATTGCCACTACCGGATCAGTTACGGCAAATGTAGACCAAGGTTTTGTTCGTTCTCATACTCACTTTACTGGTGAAGGTACAAAGACTTACCGCATTTGTGTCACTGCTTCCAATGGACTGACTGGATTTGTTTCTGTGAGTTTACAAAGAGATGATACTGCACCAGTGGTCACAGCATCTCCTGGTGCGGGAAGTTATGGGGTAGCCACTTCGGTTTCTCTATCTTGTACGGACACTGGTGGTTCTGGATGTGATCAGATTGCCTATGCCGTCCAAGCTGGCTCAGCACCAACAAATCCAGCCATCCAAGGGACAACGGGAACCGTTAGTAGTGGAACTTTATACACGGCAGCCCTTGCCATGACCGATGGTGCCGTCACCTATACGAAGTTTGTGGCTCGTGACAAAGCAGGAAATGTTTCTAGTGTGAGTTCACAAAACTATACCGTGGACACACAAGTGGCCACCATCACTGTAAATTCCCACACGGCGGCCATCAATGGATCATCCAATGTATCATTCAGTTGGCAGAGTTCCAAAGTCGGAACTTACCAAATCCGTTTGGGTGGAAGTAGTTGTTCTACTGGAACGGCTCTTACCAATACAGGAAGTAATGCAAATGTATCTGGAAATGCAGCCTCCACAACAGACATCAGTTCGACGATAGCCAACTCACATTTTGTAGAAGGGGACAATACCATCCGCATTTGTGTGACAAACCTTGTAGGTAGTTTTGGATCCACCACTCGTACCACAAGTAAAGACACAACGGCTCCCATCGTTACAATGGCCTCTCCTTCTGGATCAGGACCATTTGCTTCCGGAACCCAACTCCAACTTAGTTGTTCTGACACTGGTGGATCTGGTTGTGATAAAATCATTTATACATTGAACGGCACAGAACCCACGTTTGATGGAAATGGTGCTGTGACCAATGGAACGGTTTATTCTTCTCCTGTGGCCCTTTCCAATGGTAGCAACCAAGTGAAATACTTGGCTCGTGACTTGGCAGGAAACTTAAGCAACGCTGGGAACCAAAGTTTCCAGGTAGGTCCACCCAATGCTCCTGCTTTTATAGAAGCACAAGCAGGCGGAACCACTGCCGTTGTGCAGTGGTGGCCGGTAACAGGCGCTACATCGTACACTGTGTACTATAGTACAAGTCCAGGGGTGACAACTTCATCGAATAGTTTTGGACCAGTAACAGATCCTTATGCAACGATTACAGGGCTTAACAGTGGGACTTTGTATTACTTTCGAGTGGTGGTGAACAATGCGTTGGGTAGTAGTGCTGTCTCGATGTTTGAAGCGATGGCTATAACAACGACTACACCTCCTGGGACGAGTATCTCAGAGACTTACTTTGATTTATCGGCCGGCCAGGCAACCAATTCAGGTTTATCCCCTTCCGCGGTAGTTGATACTCGCAATGGCAAGTTATTAGCGGTGACTCAAAATGGTGCTATTAATAATATATCTAGCCTATTCCGATGCAATCTAGATGGATCTAATTGTTCCCATACTGATATTTCAGCGGGACAAGGAACTAATTCAGGTCTTTCCCCTTCCGCAGCAGTCGATACTATCAATGGAAAGTTATTAGTAATTACTCAAAATGGCACTAATAATGGTAAACCAAGCCTATTTCGATGCAATCTAGATGGATCTAATTGTTCCTATACTGATATTTCGACGGGACAAGGGACTAATTCAGGCAATACTCCTTCTACAGCTATTGACACTATCAATGCCAAATTATTAGTAATAACTCAAAATGGCGCTAATAATGGTAAACCAAGCCTATTTCGATGCAATCTAGATGGATCCAATTGTTCCCATACTGATATTTCAGCGGGACAAGGAACTAATTCAGGTGTAAATCCTTCCGCAGTCATTGATCCACTCAATGGAAAATTATTGATTGCGACCCAGAACTCTAACAAGCTTGCTCTCTTTGTCCGATAGCCTCCCCGCGCCAGGGATCCGAAGGGCTTGGTCTCACCCACTTTGGGTGAGACGGGAGCGTGAGCGCACCCCGGAGGAGGCCCGGTCGTTTTAAAATCGAATCTTGGTCACCTAACCAATTCGAGGCGCCCGAAAGAAATATGACCCAAAGGCAATTTCAAGGATCACCTTCCAGCGTTGCAAAAACAAATATAGTATTTATCCCTACTAAAAAAACTCCCTCTTTTCCTAAACCAAACATACATTCGCCTATTCGATTTTGATACCAATTTAGAAAATGGCGATATGTACAGTTTGTTTACCGCAGGAACCAAACGACCGTTTGTCTCTATAAAACAAAATTTATCGATATTGGTCTTTTTTCTTTTGTTTAGCCCGTCCATTTGGGCCAATGAAAATGAGGCTCCTCTTACCATTCATGATAAAAAAGGACGGTGGAATATCCAATGGGGGTATAACAGAGATTATTACACCCAAAGTGATATCAATTTTCGTGGCCCTGGTTACAACTATACATTGAAAGCTGTGGATGCCAGGGACAAACCGGAATCCTTTCGAGCAGATGTTTATCTAAACCCATCTAAGTTTGAAATCCCTCAGTACAATCTAAAATTTAGTTATTTTTTTACCGACCGATTCTTCTTATCCTTTGGTGAGGACCATATGAAATATGTGGTAACACCAGGACAACCGGTCAAATATTCCGGTTACATTGATCCAGGTGTGATTGCAAAAAACCAAATGGCATTGTCTACCGAAGCCGCTCTCTTTATCTACCTCTTTCCTGAGCACGTACAAGAAATGGCCGGGTATCATGGTGGAGAACAAACCGTTACGTTAACACCCGATATACTAAAGTATGAACATACCGATGGATTAAACTATCTCTTTTTAGATTTTGGATGGATCACTCCCCTTTATACTTCATCTGATGGATTGAGTGGACTTAGTTTGGTGTCTTCCATCGGTGGTGGCCCTGTGGTTTGCCGAAGCGACGTACGCGTGTTAGGTAAGGGACAAAACAATAACTTTCATGTTTCTGGATATGGGGTTTCGGGTTACGTTGCCACTCGGTATGAATTTTCACGCACCTACTTTTTGGAATTCGGCGGTAAAGGTGGGTACATAGATCTTACAGATGTTTTGACAAGTGGTGGATCCAACCGTGCTTCTCAAAATTTTGGATTTTTAGAACTCATCGTTTCTGGTGGAATTGCGATTTAGAATTTTGCAAATAAAACTTTGGTCCTTTGTGTGGCCAAAGTGATCATTGAATCAAAAGTTTTTGATAAACTTTTTTGCCACCGCAGGAAACATTTTGATCCAGACAAAGCACGACATTTCCAGAAACAAAAGAATTTATAAAAGAGTTTGGATAGTCTGCAGAAGTGTATTTTGACGATTCTGGATGAAAACCATGATTTGGAAAATCAGCAGTCGTTTGAAAAGCCAATATACTATAGCCAACAGACTGAGAATCCAATCTACACCGGCAACCAATCGGAGTGCCTTGGGGGACAGAGGTTGTGCTTGGATCGATAAAAACATTTGTATCATAGCGATAGAAAATTGGATCTTCCGATTTTAAATAGCAAGGATATGCGTTTGCCGGATAGGCATCCGCTGCCGCCGAACAAGCACTCGACTCTGCAAGGATCGGATTGAGATACCCAGGGAATTGTTCATAAAAAGATTTTTCTTTTTCACGTTTCACACAAGAAAAGACTGTTAGGAGAAGGATGATGATGCCAAACGGATATTTCATGGGCACGCCGAAGATGGTAAAGCATTAGTGACGGCAAAAGGCCAATTGGAAAAACTAATACAAAACGTTTTCATAAAACTATACTATATTAGAAGTAAAATATATTAGAAAATTCAATGACTATTTTTTGGCAAATACCAATATAACGATCCTTTTCAAATCCAATATCTTCATTAAATTAGAATATTTGTAGTAAAATAAAAATAGAAACAATAAGCTATGTTATATGTATTAATCTTACAGATACATAATGAAACCCAATTACATAATCCTTATCCTTTTTACTTCCTTTACCGTCAGTTGTACAAAAAAAACGGACAAAACACTAGAAAATTTACTGCTTTTACAAGTAGTTTCCTCTTCCAACGAAAATTACGGCGATTCACTTCTTTGCAATGGTTATGCGGTTAATTTCCCCAAGAAAACAAATCAAAGAATTTTCTTTACAGGTAACATCTCTTATCTGACAATAAATGCTACCATAGACAAAAAAATAGTATTAACCTCTTCCACCACCCCTCTAAATAATTTTTTGGGAGTATTTCTAAATCCCATTTACTCCAACGGTCTAGAGAATTGCCAGACGCCAAGAACGGAAAATTCCTCAACAATTTTCACATCGACTGCAAACACAAATCGAATGGAGATTCAGTTTACAAGTGCCGGTTATTATGCAATTAAACTCGGTGTCATCCAATCCACCCCAAAAGACATCATGGCAAGGATCGAATGAATGGAGTAGTGAAATTGTACAATTAAATCATGATCCTAATCAAAAATAATCTAATCATCAAAATTTTCATAGATTTATTAGATTGATTCTATATCTTCCTCAATTCGAGTAGAAATATGAATCAATCCGTTATTTATGAAATCTCCGTCCAATCATTCAAAAGAGGACTTGGGAATTTAATTAAAATTTTAGAAAAAGCAGAAATCCATTCTGAAACAAAGAAGTTCCCTTTTGAAAATTTGCTAAACTCACGACTCTTTCCGGATCAATTCCAGTTAACCAAACAAATCCAAATTGCTTGCGATACCGCCAAACTTTGTGTCGCTCGTATCACAGGAAAAGAAGCTCCTGTTCATGAAGATTCAGAAAAAAATCTAAATGAACTCAAAATAAGAATCCAATCCGTGATCCAATACTTAGATACTTATAAAGAAGAAGATTTTAAATCAGTAAATGATATCAAAGTTTCGCAACCAAGATGGGAAGGAAAATATTTAACAGGGTTCGAATATTTGACTCACCATGCAATTCCCAATTTTTATTTTCATATAACAACTGCCTATGCGATTCTCAGGCATAATGGTGTGGAGATAGGGAAAAAAGATTATTTGGGTGAGATGCCATTTAAGAAATAGGAGTGAGCCCGGTCGGTTTTGGACAGGGCAACTATCACCTAACCAATTCGAGGCGCCCATAATTCTCAAAGTCCAAGCATTGTCCCTTGCTTCTACTAGCAGGAAAATACTTTACAATGAATTAAAATGAGTTTCATTGGGATTAAGTCTTATGGTGCCAACTGTTTTTGAATACAAACCTCGACTACAACTCAGTCCTTATATAGAAAGTTATCTCCTCATCCAATGTGAGGAAAGTTTTATTAAATCTATCATTCCGCACTATTCGTTTGTTTTGACCATCAAACTCAAAGGGAATCATCACTACCGAATCCATTCGGATTCTAAAAGTTTACCGATTATCTCTTTGTCGGGTTTACGTAAAACAGTAAAACATAATACACTTTCGAAAGGAGCAGAAATTTTGATTGTTAAGTTCCAACCATGGGGTGCTTTTTCTTTTTTCAATATGTCTATGAAGGAATTGAATGAGGTTGGGATTTCTGGATATGATTTATGGAATCAATCAGATTTAAATGAGATGTATTCACAATTATTGGAAACAAAGGACAATCATTCGAAGATAGATCATGTTGAGAAATTTTTATTAAAAATGATCCAAAAACAAATCATTGATAAACGTATTTTGGAAGCGATTTCGCAAATGAACCTGTCGCAAGGAAAAATCAAAATCAATGACATTGCCTCCGTTTTGAATTTAAGTATCGATACCTTTGAAAAGAAGTTTCGAGAAGTGATAGGAAGTACTCCCAAACAATTTTCTTCCATCATAAGAATGAATTCCGTAATTCAAGAAATTCGAAAATATAATTCGCTCACAAGACTTGCTTATGATTTTGGATATTTTGACCAATCACATTTCATAAGAGAATTCAAATCATTCACAGGCAAAACACCCACAGAATTTTTGACTTAAAAAAAATCACCCACCCTGATTTTTTACAATCCCTCCTTACAAAAATTCGTTATAAACATTCAATACTTATCTACCAAAGGAAGATTGTTTATGTTACAAATTTTATTCAATTTGAATTGGATTGCTATCGGATTGGCATTCCTTGTCTATTTTTTTCTAGGTTACGTTTGGTTTACTGTTCTGTTTGCAAAACCATATAGAATTTCTCTCGGAAAAGAAAACGAAACAACAGAACCTCTCACGCCAATATTTATCATTGGCCCCGGAATTTGTACTCTATTCAATCTAGTCACCACAGCAGTTTTGTTCTCCGCATTGCAAATCAACCAAATGGCCGATGCGCTCCAATGGGGATCTTTCATTGGAATTGGATATTTAGCTGCCAATACGTTTAATATCGCTATCAATCCAAACATTCCGAAACCCATTCTATATGGTATCATTTCCAGCGCCTATCACCTAGTGGGAATCAATATCGCCTCTTTTCTACTCATCCAAAACTTCTAAGGAATAAAAAAGCCGCTTCCCTTTCGGAGGAGCGGCTTTGATCCAAACCAATCTGCCAACTTAGCAAAGTAAGTTGGCGTGGTTTGTCCTTTTCTTGCTTAAAACCTTACGCTACTGGTCCGTATTGGCTGTAGTCAAATTCTTTGGAACCAGTAAGGTATTTTTTATAGTTCTCAATGAATTGTTTTGCAAGGTCAGTTGCTGTTTTGTCGTATTCTTCTTTGTTTTCCCAAGCATTACGTGGATTGAGGATATGTGCATCCACACCTTCGATGGTTTTTGGGAAAGACACTTGGAATACTGGGTGTTTTTCAAACTCGGATTTTTCAATGTTACCGTTTAGGATTTCATTGATGATTTGGCGAGTTGCAGGTAGGTTCATACGTTTTCCAACACCATACTTTCCACCAACAAGACCTGTGTTGATAAGGTATGCATTTACTTTGTGTTTTTTCATTTTTTCACCGAGTAACTTTGCATAGTATGTTGGGTGAAGAGTCATAAATGCCTGACCGAAACAAGCAGAGAAAGTTGCTTGTGGTTCTTTCACACCGCGCTCAGTTCCCGCAACCTTAGCTGTGTAACCAGAAAGGAAGTGATACATTGCTTGTTCGATCGAAAGTTTAGAAACTGCAGGAAGAACACCGTAAGCATCATAAGTAAGGAAGATCACAGTGTTTGGGTGACCTGCTTTTGATCCTGGTTGGATGTTGTCGATGTGGAAGATTGGGTAAGAAACTCGAGTGTTTTCTGTTTTCGCAGCAGAAGAGTAATCTACCTTTTTAGTTCCCGCATCAAACACTACGTTTTCAAGAAGAGCATCACGACGGATCGCAGCATAGATTTCTGGTTCTGTTTTTGGATCTAGGTTGATGGTTTTTGCATAACATCCACCTTCAATGTTGAAGATTCCGTTATCGTCCCAACCATGTTCATCATCACCGATCAGTTTGCGGTGCGGGTCAGTGGAAAGAGTTGTTTTTCCTGTTCCAGAAAGACCAAAGAAAAGAGCACTATCTCCATCCTTACCAACGTTAGCAGAACAGTGCATAGTCAGCACGTTTTTGAGTGGTAGGTAGTAGTTCATGACAGAGAAAATCCCTTTTTTCATTTCTCCACCGTATTCGGTTCCACCAATGATACAGATTTTTTTTGCTAAGTGGAAGATCACAAATACATCGGAGTTAAGGCCGTGTTCTTTGTATTTTGTGTTTTTGTAACCAGAAGCGTTGATGATGGTAAATTCTGGGTGTAGGTTTTGTAATTCTTCTTTAGTTGGGCGAAGGAACATGTTTGTGCAAAAATGGTGTTGCCAAGCTCTTTCGGTAACTACACGGAGAGAGATACGTGTGTCGTTGTTGGTTCCTGCATGACCATCAAAAACATAAAGTTTTTTGTTATCGAGGAATTTGGTTACTTCAGCGTAAAGTTCGTTAAAAATTGCTTCGGAAACCTTTGTGTTGACTGGACCCCACCAAATGTTGTTTTGGGAAGAAGGTTCATCGACAAAGTATTTGTCCTTTGGGGAACGACCCGTAAAAATCCCGGTATCCACCATCATCGTTCCGTTATCAGAAGTTACGCCTTCTTTGTTGCTCAATTCGTGCTGGTAAATTTCTTCGTAAGATAAGTTATGGAAGACTTCGGATGGTTTAAGGCCTAATTCAGCAAGGCCTTTTAGATTAGTAGATACTGACATGGATTTCTCCTCGATTTCACTTTGTGTTTTTCTAGCTTCTTATTTTGCGAGTCGGTGTCAATAACAGAAAATGAAGATTCTCCACGCATCTGCAGAATATTTTCCTTACATCAAGATGGGCGGGCTTGCCGACATGCTTGCTTCCCTCACCAAAGAACAGGCGAAGTCGGAAGAAGTTTATGTCGCATTGCCTCTCATTGGCAAATTAGGAAAGTCACCCCAATATACAGGAAAAGAGTATCCGGCCCTTCTTCCCAGAGATAGGCAAACGGACTCTCTGGTGGTTTCTGTTCTAAAGACCTCTCGGTTTTTGGAAGCAGAGGAAGGAGGAGTGAAGTTATATTTTTTCGAATCAGAATTATTCCAACCTTTGGATTCCATCTATGGACATGCCGAGGAACATTTTCGGTTTGCTATGTTTTCATACGCCTGTTATTGCTTAAGCCAAATTTTAAATGTAGATATATTCCATGCCCATGATTGGCATACGGCCCTGTCTCTTGCTTTACAAAAAGATTCCGTAAAACAAATTCCAAGCGTTTTCACCATTCATAATTTGGCTTACCAAGGAGATCATCCCTATTGGATGACTGGTTTTTTAAAAGAGGAACCATTTCGTCTGATCACAAGTCCCTTTGAACACAATGACAAATGCAATTATATGAAAGCCGGGATTTTATCTGCAGGAAAAATCACAACCGTAAGTCCTGGATACAGAGAAGAAACAATGTCGGAACCAAATGGATTTGGACTCAGTTATTGTTTGAGACAAAGAGAAAGTGACTATACTGGGATTTTGAATGGAATTGATTCGGAGGAATGGAATCCAGAAAAAGACAAAAAAATTTTCAAAACTTATTCCTCTAAAGATTGGAAGGAAGGAAAATTAAAAAACAAAGAAGGGTTATATAAAGAAATAGGAAGACCTTTTCTTCCTACAGATACCCCTTTGATTGGTCTGATTGGAAGACTCACTTATCAAAAAGGATTTCCTAACTTTTTACAAGCCTTTTTATCAAGGCGCCACCTTCCTCACCGTTATGTGGTCCTTGGTTCAGGAGACCCAGAAACAGAAAAATCTTTTTTTCATTTATCGGATACCTTTCCAGATGTATTTTATTTTTACAAAGGATACAACGAAAGTTTAGCTCATAAAATCGAAGCAGCCAGTGATTTTTTTCTAATGCCTTCTCTCTTTGAACCATGCGGTCTAAACCAAATGTACAGTCATGTTTATGGAACCATTCCCATTGTATCTCGTGTGGGTGGATTACGGGATACTGTGGAAGAATCCAACCTTTTGCCATACAAAACAGGAATTGTCTTTGAACCGAATGACGCGAGTTCGTTGGGCTATGCATTAGAACGGGCCAAAGATCTATACCAATCTACAGATCGATATATTGTAGTGGAAAATATTATGAATTTGAATTGGAGTTGGGAAAAAAGAAAAAAAGAATACCAGTCAGTCTACACAAAAGCAATTGAATTAAAAATTTAGTCAATTTCTTCTCGTCACGAGGAAGACGATTGATTTCGATTGTTATCATTATTATATGAAATTTTTCTTTTATTCTTTTTTTCTTATTTTTATACTCACTTCATCTTGCAAACTTAAGCTCAATAACCCAAGCGATCCTTCTTCCCAAGATTTTTTTCTTACCAATTTATTTAGAACTTATTTATTATCTGATCCTTGTATTGGCTTCCAAACTTGGAAAAGAACTTATGGAACAGGAACTTATAAAACGACAGGATCCGATTTAATTGTCCTTTCCAACGGGGATTATTTAGTTTCTGGAATCACAAGAGAACATATAGTTCCCGGTTCTACGACGGGAATCACAAACAATTTTGCCGGAAGTTCAGGAATCACACTTAATACTTTTTTAATGCGTGTTTCCCAGACAAATGGAGAAATCTTATGGGTAGACTACCTTGGGGAAGCTAGTAGCGAGGTAGTGTATAAACCAAAATTAAGAAAGTATTCCAATGGTGATATTTCTGTTGCATTCATTGTGAAAGGGGCCGAACAACCTGGAACCATCAACGCAAAATCAGGAATAGGAGCTGCTTCAGCACTTTTTGTAGGGAGGATCAGAGAAAATGGAACTCGTGTTTGGTTTACATATTTAGATTCTGCCAGTATCGGAGAATTTGTTGTCTCCGCTATGGATACTTCCAACCGTTTGCATGTATTTATCGAAAATTATGGCGGTACACCTGCACACTCACCTTTTGTTGATGGTCCAGCCATTAGCAATACTTCCCTTGATCCTGGATCAGACTCCGATATGATCCACTTGGTTGTAAATGAAAATGGTTCCATGATCTCCCAACGTTACTTTACCAGTGCAGGTGGTGATTTTATTTTTGGAGCAGAAGCAAACGCTTCTGGACTTTTTGTCACTGGAACGACAAGCCAAGGTGCCAATGGAACTATACACCCTAACTCTATTTACCAAATGCCATTTGTTATGAAGTTGAATGAAACCGATGGAACTACAATTTGGTATTCGTATTTAGGAACCAATGCAGAATTGAATTACGGTGCATCGCGTTTTTTTGTGAAAGACAATTTCATTTATATGATTGGCTCAGGTCGGTTCACTTATGGAAGTCCCGCAGAACCTATTGTTGCTACCGACGGTGCAGAGAAACATTATATTTTTACTAAATTGAATACCAGTGGGAATATTCTTTGGAATTCGTTTTTAGGAAGTGCGACAGATAGTGTTATGGATACAACTGAATCCGAACCTATACTTCTTTCCAATTCTCAACTTTTAGTAAGAATGCAAACCAACCCATCCAATGGCCTATTTAATTCCATTCCCGATTTCACAACAGGTACTGGCTCTGGTCCCTACACAATGGCAGATGTTTTTGTGAACCCACTTTCAGGCACATTCAATCGGTTTCATTATTCTTCCAACTTAACTTTGCCTGCAATGGAACAAACGGAAGTAATGCGAGAAGTTTGTTCCGGAAAAATGGTTCGTTTGAATTACACAAGATATACCACAACTCCACCGATTGAGGCAACACAACTCTCCATCGAAAATGTAAGTCTGCCTTAAGTTTTGTAAGTTTGGGCGCCTCGCAATTGCTAGGTGTATCTATATAAACATGATGTAAGCGACCGCGCTTTACGCTCCAATCTTTTGCATTCGCAAAAGGATTTCCGCTGCAATCGCTGGCGTATAATCTCGATTCTCTAACATATAGATAAACAAACATTAGGACTCGTCCGAATTTTATAAGACATTTTTTATTTCTACAGCCCCACAAAAGACTTGTGGAATCTTCTATTTCTGTTCCCTTATAAAACCAAAGTGGATAATTTATTTCCATTCTTCACTCTATTAACTCTTGAGTGGAATCGAAAAGGACATATGTCGATATTCAAATTCAACCAAGAAGCTCTGACAATCAAAACCTCAGTATTAATATTTATATTATCACTAACATCACTTAACAACTGTAAATTAGATTTAAACAATCCGAGCGATTCAAATTCAAAAAGTTATTTTGAAACTGCTGCAATGAATGCCTATCTTCGAACGATTTGTAGCCCTTTCGTCAGAGGAAATGTTAGAATTGGTAGTGGGAATTATTTAGTATTACCGCAATCACTCCTTTCTTTAAAAAATGGGAATTACATTATCACAGCTAGTGTTTCAGAACCAATTTTATGGTCAGGAAGAAGTGATGGAATTAATCATAGTTATACGGGAGTAATAGGAACAGACCCATTCATAGTCATCTTTCAAGTAAATGGGAGGACATTTGAAATAGATTGGTTGGATTATTTAGGGCCCGCAGCAACCACTACTGCCAATAGTTTTTTTTCCAGTCTTTCTGAATTTTCCAATGGAGAGATCGGTATATTTACCCAAGTCACTGGAACCGAACAGCCTGGAGCCATTTCAGGAAAACTAAACTCGGATTCTTTTATGGTAGCACGTTATTCCCCTTCTGGCTCGCGAGTTTGGTTCACTTATTTAGATATGTCAATAGGAACCTTTAACATAGACAAAATAGCCCATATAGTCGATTCGAAGGAGCAGATGCATCTTTTTTATACATCCATCGGCACTGCTGCCAATACACCCAACACAGTGGGTATCACTGAGTTTCCAGCTCCAACGATAGCTTCGAATGGTGTATTTGCAGGACAAAAAGAAATTGGTTGGGCCATTCTCAATGGAAATGGAAATCCACAACGACAAAGATTTTTACGTGGTGTAAGTGATTTTGAAGTTATCTCAGCGATCTATACTAAAAATGATACTATCTTGTTAGGTGGTAGTGCATTGAATCAAATCGAAAACTTCTCTGGCCATCCAGCCATCAATCAACCAAGGGGATTTTCTGCCTTTTTATCTTCCAATACGCAGGACGTAATAAAAATCAATTATCTTGGTTCCAGCGATCCAACATTTACTGTTGGAAAATTAGAAGCGATGAAATTAGGATATGACGGAATTTATGGAACAGGTGTTGCTGCTGGATCTTATGGATTTCCCATTCATGACTATCAATTTTATCCTGCTGGAAATTTCAGAAATTATTCATTCGTAAAATTTGATCTGAATGGAAACTTACTTTGGAACCAATTCTTAGGTTCTTCCACGACAAACGTGATCGATTTAGTTCCTGCATTTTCTTATATTTCCTACTTCGATGAAATTCGCGTGAAACTATTAGGAACAGAAGCTGGAACACGAATGACAGGACTCGACTCCATTAGTTATGGTTCTGGAATCAATCCTTACCAGGACGTTACTTTGCGTATCAACGGAAGAGTTGGTCGTTATGAATCTATTCGATACGAAACAAATATTTTGGTGACCAATCCTGTTTCTGGTTTGGTAGGATTAAATGTAGACATTCAGGATGCTTGTAATGGAAGAATGGTATCTTTAAAACGATTCTTATATTTTCCGGCAACAAATGGTTATTTAGAATTCTCTACCAAACCTCCGATGGAAGAACCCTAGAAGCATGGAATATTTACTACAGACCACAGGGATAAACACCAAAACCCGTTCGCATAAATTCATCTTCCATTCAATACATACAAATAATCTAATATTCTAATTTTTCAGATTAACTTCAAAACTAAAAAAATCCTGGAAATCGTTTTCAAATTGAATCTGTTTTGTTAGGGATTTCCACAAAGGACTTGAGAAAATTGTGACTTCCTCTGAAATGACTAAAAAAACAGAAAACTTTCCCAATTGACGGAAAATTTAGTTTGGCAATGAAACAATTTAGAAATTTAAAACGGAAGTTCTTTCTACTTCTGCCCTTAACTATTATCTTAATGCAGTTGAACAACTGTAAGCTGGAATTTAATAACCCAAGAGACCCACTATCTAAAAGTTATATGGAAACTTGGCTTTGGGAAGAATACCTTCGTAGTTTATGTAATCCCAACGCAAAAGCTTCTCTTCGATTGGGAACTGGAACTTATAAGACCTATCCTTATAAATTACTTAAACTCAAAAATGGGAATTTTTTAGTGACTGCTGGAGTTTTTGAAGAAGTGGTTTGGAATGGAAAAACCACTGGGAAAAATTTTTCTTTTTCTGGAACACCAGGTACAGATCTAAATGTTATCATATTTTTAGTCAACGGAAGGACCTTCCAAATCGAATGGCTGGATTATATTGGAATTGCTTTTTCTGCTTCTGATGGCAAAGAAACAGCACCTATCACCGAATTATCCAATGGTGATGTGGTAGTCGCTGCATATATCAAAAGCTCAGAACAAGGAGTCCCACTTTCACCTAAATCTAATTCCAATTCATTGGCCCTTGTTCGTTATCATACAAATGGAAGTCGTGTATGGAATACCTATTTAGATAAAACTGATAACTCGATCGTTGAAAATCGATTTGCACTAGTAACAGATGTTATGGACAACATACATTTATTTTTCAATGCGCGAGGTATTTCTTCAACGCCTGATACTTATGGATTCGGTGAGTTCCCAACGATGGAGGTAGCTTCCAATGCAGCAAATACAGGTGTAGAAGAAATTGGATGGGGGATAATTTCATCCCAAGGCCATCCCATTAGGCAAAGATATTTACCATCTTACGGTCGGGTTTTTGTCTTGAATGCTGCCTATACTCCTGATCACTCCATACTTCTTTTCGGTGCTGCTGACGACAATTTTGTTGGTTTCACTGGACATCCATTGCCATCTTATAATTACCAAAGGCCAATGGTGACAAAACTTTCCATCTCCGATTTTTCTATGACAAATAGAGCTTATCTTGGATCAATCAGTGCAAGTTATACCACTGGTGTCATCTATGGAATTGCACCAGCCCCAGATGGAGTATACACGACTGGAGTCAATGCTGGAGATTTTGGAACCTCTTTTCATTCTTATCAACTTTATCCTACATCATCTAATTTTCGAAATAATATTTTTTCCAAATTTGATTGGAACGGAAATTTGATTTGGAATCAATTTCTTGGATCAACGACAACCGATACTTTAGAAATTCCATCTATCATTGGTTATGTTTCACTAACTAATACGATAAAATCATATGGTTTTTCTTTAGAAGATGGAAGTCATTATACAGGGTTTAGTATTCCTACATCAGGAAATGGAGCCAACCCCTACCAGCAAACAACTTTAAATATTGCTGGAGACTCTGGACTGTACCAATCCATCCATTATGAAACTAGTTTTTACAATTATCCTGCAACAACAGAACCTCTGCATTATACAATTGCAGCAACGGAGGCATGTGGAGGAAGGATGGTGCGATTGAAAAATATTTTAGACCTAAATACCGAAGTGGGTGTATTGGAAGTGACAACAAGACCCATGAGTGAAGAACCATAAACATTCTCCCTTTCGTATCCTTAAAAATTATTTTGAACCGTCTGACTTTCAATGGATAAGGCAGACGGAGTTCACTTTCCTAGATAATATCTCTTTTTTTACATTTTTTTCTTCCCATTTTGTCACAAAAGGTAAGATCAATTGTCCCAATAGAAAACAGTTCTTTAGGAGAATTCGATGAAACTCACTTCCTTCATACTCACTGCATTTGTTGCGGTTGAACATGTGTTTATTTTGGTCTTGGAAATGTTCCTTTGGAAAACCGAACTAGGGATGAAAATTTTCCAGTTAACTCCAGAAACGGCAGAAATAACGGCAAAACTTGCAAAAAACCAGGGCCTTTATAATGGTTTTTTAGCAGCGGGACTTTTTTGGGCTTTGTTCTTTATCAAAGACCAAAACCAAAAATTCCAAACCATTTTGTTTTTTCTCATTTGTGTGGTAGTGGCAGGAATTTATGGTTCAGCAACTGCAAAGTTTTCTATTTTGTTTTCGCAAGGGTTGCCAGCATTCCTTGCTCTTGTGTTACACTACTTATCTAACAAAAACCAATGATAGACGATCCGCATCTTTTATTATTAGAAAATTCACTTGCTGGAAAAACAAAAGCGTTGGAAGAACTAATTCAAATCTTCCAACCAAAGTTGTTTTCTTTGGCATTGAAGTTTTTATGGAATCCAGAAGATGCGGAAGACGCCACTCAAGAAATTTTAGTCAAAGTCATTACAAACTTAAGTGGCTTTCGAAAGGAAAGTAAACTTTCCACTTGGATCTATCGAATTGCAAGCAATCATTTGATCAATCTGCAGAAATCAAAAATGGAACAAAGGAAGGTTCATTTAAGAGCCGTTCGTGAAGAATTACACCGAACACAATTCACCTACACCCCAAGTCCAGAAGAAGGGGAAAATTCTCCAAAACTTTCGGAAATGATTTTACATGTTCAAGTTGCTTGCACCTATGCTATGTTACAAGGCCTTTCAAGACCCTACAGAATGGCATATCTATTAGGAGAAGTATTCCAAACTTCTAGTGAAGAAGGGGCTTGGGTTATGGGAATTCGCTCCGAAACCTTTCGCCAAAAGTTGTCCAGATCAAGAAAACAAATGGAAACGTTTCTCGGAAAAGAATGTAGTTTAACCAAAGCAGACAACCCTTGTCACTGCAAAGATCGTGTCACTTATGCTACAAAAAGAGGTAGGATCAAATCCTATCTAAAACTTTCAGAACAAATGAAAATAGATGGAAGATGGAAAGAAACCAAACCTATGATGGCAAATACCTCCAAAATCAGAAAAGCAGCAGAAGTATTTCGCAATCATCCAGAGTTTTTACCAAAAAAAAACCAATTAGAAAATATTAAATCGTTATTAAACAACTCGTTTCCACTCACGGCTCGGTGAATTTCCATAAATTCGTTTATAAGCTTTTGAAAAAGAAAAAGCTGACGCATAACCGACATTTTGTGCAACTTCCTCCAATCCGATATTCCCTTTTTGAAATAATTCTTTTGCCTTTTCCATTCTAAGTTTTGTCAGATACTCCATTGGAGGAATACCCAAAACATCTCGAAATCGGTTGGCAAGATTTGCCCGAGAAACTCCAGTTTCTTTAGCTAAGGATTCGATTGTCCATTCTTTGCTATATCCATTGTGCAACTTTTCCAACGCATACAATACCAACGTGTCATGGAAAGCTTTGATCCATCCGACTTGTGAATTGACATGATTGTTTAACCACATTCTCAACATATAATATAACAAAATGTCGGTTAATCTTTGTACGATTAAATCAGTTCCTAAATTCAATTCTAATTCTCGAGAAAGGATTTGAATGATGTCTCCGAGTGCATGATGAGCTTGAATCGTTTCATACGGAATATGTATATACTCCGGTAGTTCCAAAAACAATGGGTGGACAGGTCCCGGTGGGACTTCGTATCTCACTGAAACAAAAGTAGTGACTGGATTTTCATTTTTTATCTGTGTTTTCTTTTCACCTAAGAAACGTTCAATGGTAACTACTTTTGCTTTCGGATCAGATAAAAGTTCGTGATTGGTTCCCCGGGTGATAAAAATCAGATCCCCTTTATGTAAAGGTATCGTCGTATTTCCCATTCTCGCATAACAACTGCCTTGTGTTACGACATGGAATCCCCCACTCTTTTCACAAGGGAAATGAAATCCAAAACTTTGGTAAATTTGGCCTTTGGAAAGTAGGTCATTTGTCCAACCGGCAGAGGAGAGAATATCCGATAGTAGATCCATTCCTCCATTTTTCTCAAATTTACCCAAAAGTCTATCATTTTATACGATTGGATATATTTTTAATATTTTACGACATAGACAGTATAAAAAATCTCCGGTATGATAGAGAAACAATAAAGGATTTAAATCCGAAATCGAGGATACGTTATGAAAGTATTTGTTTATGGTGGTTCAGGACTTGTTGGGGGCCATCTCGTTACCGAATTACAAAAACAGGGGCACGAAGTTTGGGCTGGATCCAGAAAACCCGAGTCTCAAAAAAGCAGTGCCAATTTGCATTGGGTATTTGCTGATTCATCTAACCTCACAAAAGGACTAGAAGTTTTGGAACAAGTGGATGCCGCTTATTTTTTAAGTCCTCCTGGCCAAACCAACCAATACGAAATCCTTTCTCCATGGATTGAAAAAGCAAAACAAGTTCGCCTAAAAAAATTAGTTCTTATGACCGCAATGGGTGTGGACCATGCACCACCAGAAGCTCCATTTCGCAAAACCGAGATTTTACTCGAAGGTGCAGGGATTCCATGGAATATCATTCGACCTAACTGGTTTATGCAAAACTTTCATACTTTTTGGATCGCAGGTATCAAACAAGATCAGAAAATTTATTTTCCTGGTGGGAATGCAAAAACAAGTTTTATCGATGCAAGAGATATTGCATCTGTTGCTGCCGTTCTTCTTACTACAACAAAGTATGATAACCAAGCCTTCACTTTGACTGGCCCAGAATCCATTGATCATAATGAAGTTGCCAAACACTTAACAAACGTAAGTGGAAAGAATATTGAATATGTTGATGTTGATCCAAAAGTTTTTGAATCTTCACTTGTTTCTGCTGGATTATCAAAAGATTATGCGGCATTTCTTGTGATGATCGCTGGAGCTTTGAAAGAAGGATTTTCTGCCCCAATTCTTGACACTGTCAAAACCTTAACAGGAAAAAATCCGATCTCTTTTGCAGAATACGCAAAAGATTTCGCAAGTTCTTGGAAATAAATCTGAATCAGATTTATGGAGAAACTAAGATACGGTTGGCGGCACCGCCAGCCGGGTCTTCTAAAATATTTCTCAGTAATAATTTTTGAAACGGCAAAAAAGTTGAACCACTTACATTTACATGTTTTTTATAGAATTTTTTTGTTGGGATGACTGTCTTTTGTTTTAAAGTTATGGGATCATAAATATGTAACCCAGAATTTCTTACCCAAACGAGTTCCCCATCTTTCCAAAATCCCAATTTATGACCGTGGGTACCCCATTTTGATGTTTTGATATCGGAAAGATTATCCGTATTGTACTTTCGAACTTCTCCAGTGTCAGAAGCGGCTATATACAAAAACTTTCCATCTTTTGAGAAACTAATTCCATATGGCGTGGATGGTATAGAAAGCTTCAATAAAGAGTCCGAGTTTATTTTGTATAAGTATCCCGTTGGATTTCTGTTTTGGAATGCTTCCGCATAACTTGCGATCAAAATTTGTTTTGAATCAGGATGGAATTCTGGTGTGTAGGGATAAAATTTAGATTTATATTCCTGTAATTTTGTTAAATTTTGATTTTGTATTTTATAGATAAAAGCAGTGACATCTTCTGATTCATCATCCTTTAGATCATTGTCAACGGCAAAAGTAAAATAACCAGTATTATCTTCTTGTGAATATCCAATCGCCGAACTTTGTGCAAAAGATTTTTTATCATCTTTTCCAATTTCATAAATGAATTCAACTACATCAATATTGTTAGTTGCTAAATCCCAACCCATAAAAAAATACCGTTTGGTATTTATTGATTTGTCTTTGTTTTCAATCACAAAACCTGCCCGCTTTGTTGTTTCATCATAAAACAAAAATTCATACACAGTTAAAGGTAATCTCTTACCTTTTGTTTCTATTTGGCCAAGAAATTGCGTAGGGTGATTCTGATAATAAATTTCCAGAGGAATGGGACGATAAATCCGTGTTTTAGATATTGTATCATAAAAATACAATCCTGGTTCATCAAAATCTGCAGTTTTTCCTAGATAGATCCACTTACCTGAATTGACAAAAAAAGGAGAGTTTCCCTCAACAAACGTTGGCCGTACATTAAAATCGGTAGCAAAAGAAAATTCTGATTCCACTTGTTGAGCCGATACCGAATAAACAAAAACCATCATGGAAAAATAGAATAAATACAATCGGTTCATAACCAAACTCCTTGCCGTTTTTATATGGTAGAATACACTACAAGAATGCAATTTTTTTACAACCATTGTTTACAATTTTTTTCCTAAAACCAAAACAACTACTGAAATAAATGAAAAAGTAAATCCATTTACAAAAACCAATCGTCACCTAACCCTTGCGACAATCATATGGTTATATCCTTTTTTGGTTTATCAATATGTTGCGTATCTTTTCTACTTTTACAATTTTGATTTTACTATTTTGCTGCAAATTAAACCTGAACAACCCAAATGATCCGGCTACGAATGATTTTTGGTTACGAAACCTCATCCAAACAGCTCTTTTAAACAACGGTTGTTCCAATTTTTCACAGTGGAACAGAAGTTATGGTTCAGGAGCTTATTCTACCTTTGGTTCTGACTTCCAATTTTTACCAAATGGGGACATCGTTGTAGTAGGAATTACAGAAGATCCGATCATATCGGGAGAGTCAATGGGAGTGACTGGATCTTTTGTAGGAACACCCGGTTTGACTAAAAACTTTTTTATGATGCGCCTTTCTAGAAACAATGGCGACATCCAATGGATTGATTATTTAGGGGAGGCTTATAGTTCACTGAACTTCAACCCGAGGCTACATTTATACTCTAACGGTGATTTGGCTGTCAGTTTTCTTGCCTATGGGTCTGGACATTTACTTCCATCTAATCTTTCACCAAAAGCAGACGGGGAAATGTCAGTTTATTTAGGAAGGCACAGGGGTGATGGAAGTCGGGTTTGGTATACTTATTTGGATACAGTGGCTTTAGGAATTTATTTAGTCACTACTATCGATAGTTTTGATAGGATTCATTTTTTTACGGCTGTAGAAGGATCCTTTGGCCATACGCCATTCTCAGAACTACCTCCAATACAAAATAGTTCTTTGGGTAGTTCAAGTGATACTGACATATTGTACGGAAGTGTGGATCCTTACGGGAATGGATTATTCCAAAGATACATTACAAGTTCCGGAAATGATTTTGGATTTAATGTATCTTACTCGAATGGATATATCTATTTATCAGGAACAACCGATAGAAGTGTAGAAGGAACCACTCACCCGAATCCTGGTACGCAGCTTCCGTATATAACAAAGTTTAATATCCTTAGTGGCATTAGAGAGATGTTTGTCTATACTGGTTACACAAGTGCCACTTATGGAGATACTAGACAAATTGTAGTCTCAGGTACATCAATCTTACAACTTTTAACAACAAATTTATCATGGAGTTCCGTGATAAAAGAACCAATTCAGAGTGATACTCAACATTATGCCTTTGCGCAGTACAATTTGAACGGTGGTTTGGAATGGATATCTTTTTTAGGATCTGATAGTGGTGACGTTCCTAACTTTGAGGAACCACCAACTTTACTTGATTCTAAAGGGTTTTGGCGAAACCGCTCTCGAGTCCCGAATACTTATGATCGTTATAGTTCAGGTGCCAGTGTCACAACGGGAACAGGATCTGGAACATATCAAATTGCAGATGTTTGGATACGTCCCAATGGTATCTTTGATAGAATTCGATATTCTTCTAACTTAGGTGGAACAGAATCCAAACGTACAGACCAGATGAAAGAACTATGTACTGGCAAAATTGGATTTATGGACAAAGTGTTCACTACAGCAAGTGAATCGCCATCACGATTAGGATTTCAAACTTTAGAAGAATAAAGTTTGTTCCTCTGTTTTACATAAAATGAAAATGGAGAATAATCTCCCTTCTACTATAGACAAAACTCGATTTTTTTTAATTCGGCAGATAACCAGTCTGCTGATTTGGTTTCTTTTCCATCCACAAATTTAATTTGGTAAGCAGTTCCTGAAAGAAACGATTTGGAAGCAATTTTTTCGATGAATAGTTTGGCGGTCCATTCCTTAGGGTCTGGAGCAAAAAAGGAGTTTTTCGCTTCTTTCAATTTGTAACGAAGGTGTTTCTCTGCCTCTTCCGCTGTATGTGATTCTCCATTCCGAATGAAACTCCCTTGGAGCAATCCAACTTTTTTTAAAAGTTTTTCTATTTTTTCTTCTTCAGTGAGAGGTAAACAAACATTAGATTTGCTTGTCACATTTGAAACTCCAATTACAAAAAACAAAACAATGGCCGTCAAATACCATAGGAATCCATGAAACTTCATAAACCTTCCCTCATTTGTATCACTTCAATCTTCTTTCTGACTATAAGTCAAATATAAATGACTGATGGTTGTTTTAAATTGACCTTTAGTCAATAAGACATTTTTTTCTAGCATATTTATTAGGATTCTCCTACTCTGGAGGTATGAGTCGCCTTTCGGTTGCAGAACGTTCGCCCAAAAAACGAGCCGTATTGGAAAAAGATAAACTTTCCAAACGAACATCAATTCTTCAATCAGCGGCCTTCCTTTTGCAAAAAAAAGACTGGGCTGAACTTTCAATGGATGAAGTTGCAAAACGAGCCAAAATAGCAAAAGGAACATTGTATTTATATTTCCCTACCAAAGAAGATCTCTGTCTTCGTGTCCATATCGCAGATTATGAAGCATGGTTTTTAGATATGGAATTGTTTCTTACTGAAACTAAAAACATCGATGCTGAAGGATTTTCGAAATGGTTTGTTGAATCTATGGATCGACATATTCGTTTTTTAAAACTCCTACCCATTGTTCCAACGATATTAGAAAAAAATGCAAGTGTTGAAACCATTAAGGAATTTAAACTGAGTTTAAAAGCACAAATTTTTAAAATTCTTCCATTGCTTATCAAAACTTTTCCTTTTCTCAATGAACAATCAGGTTTTTTATTTTTGATGCAATGTCATGCATTGGCAGTTGGATCTTGGTCTCACGGTTTTCCTTCCCAACAAGTTCGAGAAGCGGTAAAAGACGATGGATTGGATATATTTGTCTTAGATTTTAAAAGTTTTATTAGTACATCTATTTTGACACTTCTAAATGGAATCAAATCCCCTTAATACATTCCTGAATAAATTTGATTTTTTATTTTTTGTTTCAAACTAGAATCAGTGACAGGAACTCGTTTTTTTTCTGACCAGTCCATTTGGATTAATTGGTCTCGATCACTATGATAAATATACTTTTTATCTTTTATAACCCAAGATTTTTGAATTTCCGAATTCCAAGTTTTCAAAAATAAATTTGGTTGGTAATTGGGATGAAAAAAATCTGCTTCTAAATTGTTTTTAATTTTCCCACTATTCGTTTCTAACAAATGTAAAATGGTATCTTTAAAATCGACTGAAGTTCCGAGTTTTGGAACGTAAATTTGACCGGATTTTATAAAGTACAACAAAAACGGTACATCAGTTTCCTGATTGTACAACGAATAGTTGTGAGCATGTGCTCCTTCTTCACCAAACGATTCACCATGATCTGCCGTTAAGATCAAAACAGTTTCTCTTGATGAGTTATCTTTCCAAAACGAAATAATTGAATCGATAACTGCAAGTTCTTCTCTCAAAGATGCCTCATAACGAATCAAAGGTGAATCCCATTGACTCTGAGAATTTTCATTTGTCACAAAATATGGACTATGCGTTTGACTGAGTCCAATCAAAACAAATAAAGGTTTTTTTTCTGCCCCAAACATTTGTTTCATTGCAGAAAGGACAACTCGGTCATCCATCCCCCAACTAAATGTGGGATAAAGTTTTCCATATTTTTCTTCCAAATAAGATTTATCCCGAACTGTTTGAAAAATTTGCGGAAAAAAAAGATCCATCCCTTCAAAGTAAAGTGACTGAGTATAAATCATAAAGGTTTCATAACCGTATAAATTCTCTAATTGTTTAGGAAGATTCAATTGCAAAAGAGAATCATTAAATGTCAAACGAGTGGTTTGTAATTGTGAATCCCCAGTTAACCAAGTAAAAATACTTTTAGAAGTATGTGGCATAGGAATCCAAAAATGAGAATCTTGTAGAACCGAAAAATCAATATAATTTGATTTAGTTTTTACTAAATGTTTTCTTCCGACTCCTTCTAACATAACCAAAACAATATTGGGTCGTCCAGAGATTGACTCTAAAAAGTTTTTTCCTCTCGAAATTTGTTGGTTTGTATTTGTATTCAAATGACTCGAAGTTTTTTTCCGTTCCGAATCAAAACGAAGGACCAAAACAAAAATAAGACCAAATAACAAAATATAAGTGACTATTTTACGATTTTTGAAAAATAAAACAAAAAATCCCATCCCTAAAGTGATCCATTGCCATACTTGCCACTGGTAGAAAAAATTTTGGATATCCGAATACAAATGATTGATATGATTCAAAAAATAGAAAACAATTTCAAAGGTTAATGCAGTTTGATAAACTTCTTGGTATCCCAGAACAACCAAAAAGAGAAACCATAAGAACACTCGAATCATAATTTTTAAAAGGCGCTTATCTTTCTGATTTTGATTAAGATAAAAATCTAAACTCACAGATAAAACTGCTAATAAGGTCACACAAAGTCCGTGAAAATAAATCCAAACGCCAAAAGAAAGAATAATAGGGCCTTGGAAAAAATACAAAAGTAAGTATAAAAGGGTCATCGGTGAATTTTCACTTTGAACGAACGATTTCCAGTTTATTAATTTTTCTTTATCTAACTTCAAAATCAACTGACGCCTTTTTTTGTTCTCCATCATACAACACCAAAGATTGTTTTCCTCGTATGATTGGTAATCTTAAATCTCCATTTAAGGAAGGTTTCAATTCGGTTTTCCCATTCCAAATTAATTTTGGATCTTTTAAGGTATTAATTTCTCTTACCTTCACAGGAATACCTTGTGTTTCTTTTTCATAAGAAGGATGGTATAAATAAATCTGTCCCATCGAAGGATAAACAAATCCAACTCCGAGTACAGACACGTTTGTTTCTACCTGATGTTTATCACACAATTCCGATTGAGTAAGTTTTCTCCTTACTTTTAAGGCAATGGATGGACATTGGGACAAAGCCAATTTACCTGTTAGTCGACAGAAATTTCTTGTTTCAGTGAACTTAGATATATAATCTGTCTTTGGTCGATCTTTCATTAAATTCCTAAATATATTTTGTACAATTCTTCCAGCTCCAAATGAACCAGATACGTCCATTGTTCGTTCTCCAGAAAAATTTCCAACCCAAGCACCGACAACATAATGATCGTTAAATGCAACAGTCCAGGAGTTTCTATAGTCCTTTGAAGTGCCTGTTTTGACTGAAACAGGAAAAGGAAAATCTAAATAACTCCTGCGACCAAAGGCCCGTTGTCTAAGTTTTGGATCTTTTAAAACAAATTTAATTTCTTCAGCAGTTTCTTCAGAAAATAAACGAGTGGATGAACCAAAGTAGAGAGGTTTTTTATCAATGTTTCCTAATCGAATTTTTGGTAACATTCCTCCCAGCAGAAAAGATCCATATGCGCGCGTTAGCTGAAGGAGACTAGTTCCTCCTGCCCCAAGTGCAAGACCTGGTCCGTAGAACTGAGGAGATTCTTTTAAGTGAGTATAACCTGCTGATTGCAAAAACCGATAAAAACTGGGAACTCCCATTTGGTTGATCGCAGTCACAGCAGGTATATTTCTTGAATTTCCAAGTGCTTCCGCGAGAGTTAAATCCCCCCAATACCGAAGGTCCGCATTTCTAGGGAGATAATTTCCACCTTGCCCCAAAGAATATGAATATTTTTCATCGGAAAAAATAGAATTAACATGATAAAGGCCCTTTTCGATAGCAATTGCATATAACAGTGGTTTCAATGTACTTCCCGCATCTCTGTATGCCAAAGTACCGTTAACCATACCATTCCCGTCTTCAAAGAAATTTTTAGAACCAATCATTGCTTTTAGTTCTAATTCATCATCCTTACCTGGAACTCTTTCTAAAACGATAGCAGATGCGTTTGATACATTCCATCTTTCTAATCCTTCCAATTCAGAATTTACAATAGAGTTTAACTCAAAATTCAACTCAGACGATAAGGAAGATACAAACTCTTCCGAAGGAATCGAAATCAACGTTCGAATCCAATTGAGAAAATGTTGATTTTCACCTTTCCATTGGTCTGCATAATCCGATTTAACTTTAGAATTATAGTGAATCGTAAGTTCATTTGGGTCTTTGATGATCGGAATTTCATAGGGAATTCTTTCCCTCAAATTGAGATACCGAATTGACAGTTCTTCTAATTTAGGTTGGTTTTTTCGAATCAAAACAGTTAAATACAGTGTTTCTTCAATCGACAAAAAACGTACATGTTTACCAAATAACACAAGTGATGCGGAAGGAAATCCTACAATATTTGAGTGAATGGAAACTGAATTTAAATAAGCTTCTAAAATTTCTGATTTAGTAAGCCATAACTCATATCGAAAAGCCTCAATTAATTCAAAACCTTTTCGCAATAAAAAAGAATAATTACGAACTTCAGGATTTTGGATTCGTACGAGTTGCATCGTAAGAGTAGAAGCTCCCCCCCTTTTTCCTTTAGAAAAAAAATAAGAGTAAAGAGAATTGAATCCTGCAAAAATATCAACGCCGTGATGGGCATCAAAACGTTTGTCTTCAGCAATCTTCAATATCTCAGGTACAAAACTCGGATACTCCTTAATACTTTCCCAATCCTGTTTTGTTTGGTTTTGATTTTTTCCTCGTCCGATTAACGTTCCTTCTTTTGTTAAGATACGAACGGTTGTTTGATTTCGTAATGAATCAAAAGAAATAGGGCGCAGCAAAAAAACTGCTAGTGGAGAAATTAATCCTCCAGCTAACAGTGTATAAAGAATGAACTTTTTTTTAGAGATCAATCCACTTTCACTCGAATCGTATTGGTATTTCCGTAAAACTGCGGGTGATACATCAAAAATGTTTTTGAAGCTGGCATTATCGAATTTCCTTTAGCGACCGGTCTTAATATATAATTAAACTCAGTTTCCCCTCTTTCAATTCGGTCTTCTGAAAAAATCACGCGGTCATCACGATATTCTTTATAACCACTATAATAATTTTCAGTAACTTCAGTATCTTCTGCATCCGAATTTTTTTCTGTCAGAAAGGAGGTATTTACAATTTCTGTGTTACTAGGAATTGGATCCACGATCATTCCAAAGGCTTGGTCCGAATTACTTAACACTTTTAATTTTACAAGATAAGTAGAACCTCTTTGTAAGTTTGTTACTTCTTTTAAGATAGGATCTCCACTCGAGTCCCTTCCATCAATGCGATATAATGTCTTTCTAATTTCTAATCCATTGAACTTTTGCGTAGTAGTGTCTTTTACAGGAATGTACATCAATCGAGTTTGAAAGTATAATCTTCCCTCGGAACTTGTACGTTTGAACAGCAAAGGACGGCTGGATGGATCTTTTCCTTCAAAAAGACGATCAAAGGTAATTTCTTCTTTATAAATAGAATCTGATGAAGGAGAAAAGCTTTCATCAATCAAAGTTTTTTCACCAAAGATAGCCTGCCCTTCTGTGTCAGTTGAAGTTGCCTCAAAACGATTTCTATATTCAGAAAGTGCCAAAGCAATGGTTCCCACGCTATGACTGTCTGCCCAGAAATGGTTTTGTCGATCCATCATAATTGATTTTACTAAATCGACTATTCTAGAATTTTTCGAATCAACCCTAAGTAACAATCTCAAATAGTTACCAAGAACTGTTGGTGAACTATAGTAAGAATAGTAATAATATTCATCATTTTTTTGTTTAATCGGTTTTAGACTGAATAATTCTTTTTCGTACGAAATGTACTTGGTGTATTCAACAAACAACTTTTTAAAAACAGAATCCGATTCATAAGATTCTAGTTTGTGTGTTTCTGCATATGCTGTTAGAAAAATACCACGAGATTTTAAATTTAGTTCTTCGAAGTTATCTACCAATGTTTTCTCTAAAGAATGAACATCTTTCTTGTCTTTCGAAAGTACTGAGTATATTAAACTTAGAGTTTGATAGGAATTCGTCGATGTTTCTGTAGGATTTTTGACATAGTTTTGTAAGTATTGGATCGCAGCTTGGTATGCTTGCTGATTGGATCTTTTTCCTTTGTCTTTTGCAATCTGCATTACAGAAGCAACGTATGCGGTTAAATATGGATAACCGGTTCTTCCATGCCCTTTCCATACTTTGAAACTTCCATCAGCAGCTTGGAATTCAGACATCTCATCCAAAAACAACTTTTCGATTTGAGTAAAATCATATGAATCTTTGGTTGGTGCTTTGTATTGAAATTCTTTCAACAACTCACCAGCACTCAATGAAAGCAAATAAGCTGATGTTCTTTGTTCCATACAAAAATAAGGATTTGATTCATAAAAATCAAAAGCAGATTTTAAGGCAGTAAGGGCAGTTCCCGACAAACGGATGTCCAACGATCCTTTATTGAGTAAAATAGAATCTTTTTTTGGAAAAACAATTAAGGTTTTATGTTCCGAATCGGTATAACCCGAAAATTGAACTGAAGTTACGGGGTCAAATTCTTTGATAGGAATCGTAACTGCTAAAGCATCAGAAAGATCTGCCTTTTTCATATCGGCAAACTCGGCAGCGTTTTCCGGCTCCACTGAAATTTGATAAGACAATTGAATCTCATCTTTTGGATGATCCAGTTTTAGTTTGATGTACTGTGCTTCTGTGATTTGGAATGTTCTGAGCACTTCTTTTGTTTGACCAGCAGCAAGTTCTATCGATGACCATCCTTTCTCCTGTGAAAGGAATTTTGAATCGATTTTATATTTAAATTTTCCTTTTTTCTTCGTATTGTTTGTAATACTACCACCTAACTCCAAACTATCGCCAACACGAATGAATCTTGCAACAGTCTTTTGTAAAACTAAATTCTTTTTGACAATGAATTCTGAATTAGAAGCTCCATATTTTCCATTAGAAGAGGATGCTACCATTACTCGAAATGTTGTTAAGTTATCTGGTAAGGTAAAACTTAAATCAGCATTGCCATTACTATCTGCTGTGACAACAGGGTTCCAGTAGGCAGTGTAACGAAAATCTTTTCTTGCTCCTGATTCTGATTCAGCAGAAAATCCGCCTCCAGAATCTTCACCGTAATCTCCTCCAGGGCTATCTCCTTTGTTTTCGTATATATAATGTTTAATGATCATACTACGGAGTTCAAATGTTTTTACGATACTATACCAATATTGATAGAACATTTCTACTGGACTCTGAAAAGAATATCCAACCAAATCTAATACCCCTCGATCTGCCACTGATACTGTGAGTTCGGCACCAGGATTTGTTTGGATCGATAGTTTGACTTGTTCTCTCGGTTGGTATTCTGCTTTATCCGTTTTAATAACCACCGGTGCAGTTCGAGAGGCTAAATTTACCTTCAATGTCACATATCCTGTTTTGGCTTTTGGAGCACCTAAGTCCTGTTCATTAAATTCTTTAATATCATCCTCAGAAAGTCCTTCTGGTACAGGCAATCTTCCTGACAACATAACAACATTTACGTCTACATTGGGAAGATAAGATTCTTCAATCGGAATCTCAAGTGGAGAACTGTTTCCTTTCATTAAGAAGGATTTTTTAAAATAAACAGAATCTCTTTCTACCGTGACAATCACCCTGGCATTCTGCAAAGGAGATTTGATTAAGATTTTTGCCTTTTCTCCAATTTTATATTCATTTTTATCAGAACGTAATTCGATGGAGTCATCGCCACGAAAGTCCCAAGTGTAATAAGATTCTTTTTCATAGGCATAAAAATCTACTCGCGAAAATACTTTATCCCGATTTAAAACTAAAACAGTGTAACTTCCGGAATCTTTTGCCCTGTAATCAAATGAAACTCCTTCCGCTTTCGAAGTGAGACTTTTTACTTCTACAATTTTTTTTGTTAGTTGGTTGCTACGAAAAAAGAACTTTCCAAGACCTTTGGAAAGAACGGAAGTCCAATCATTGTAGATAATATAGGCTTTTAATTCAGCACCAGCAACTGCTTTCCCTTGTAAGTTGACAGCGATTGCACTAAATTGGAATGGTTTATCCATTGACTGGTATCGATCATTACATTTTAAACCAACATAGGTTTCAGATGGATTGTAAGGTAAACTAGAAGACTTTGTAACAGACTTCCCGTCTACATCAAAAACAGAAGATTCTACAATCAAATTATACGGATCGGCTATTTCTATGTTTTCTCCATCAGTGGCAAACTTACCTGTTAAATCACTGATGGGAATGTCCAAATTAAAAAAACCTTTTGTATCTAAAACACCTTCTGATCCAGTTACATAGTCAGAATTTCCACTCGAGTATTCGTCCTCGTAATCGTTCCAAGTATCCGAAAAATCATAATTCGGGAAAGTATCGAAAGATATATATCTTTTCCTTTTTAAAACCGAATAACTAATCTTAGCTCCTCCCATCGGAGCCCCAAACATATATTTTCCTTCGACCGAACCTTTCAAATTTTGATTTTTATTTACGGTATTGGCCAAATTTACATTCACCATAAAATTTACAGGACGGAATTCTTCTACTTGGAAGGTATCGTAGGTAACTGAGTAATCTTTTCCTGAAACATAAACCGATACAGAATAATGCCCAAGCGGAGCATCAGAAGGAATCGAGTAATTTGTAAAAACTCCACCTTGAGATGTAGAAGTTAAGTTTACATTCGAGATATCCTTTCCTCTCGAATCTCGAATTTGTACATTGACTACTTTCGAAGAATATGGAACTAAAACACCGTTTTTTCGATCAGCAAGGACTGCTTTAACCTCAACTCTATCTCCCGGTCGATATAGTTTTCGATCAAAGTATATTTTTCCTTTTACATGATTCTCAGTGTAGTAGTCACTATAACCTTCAATATGTGTTTCATTAAAATGTAAAAATGCTTTATCACCAGTAGGATCTTCTGCAATTAACACCGATTTACCGAATGCTTTATTATCACTGATTGAAGGTGTCGTACAATATCCATCTTTATCCGTTTTACAAGTTCCGCGCAGACTTCCCTTTTCATACAGACTGATATCAGTATTCGCAACTGGTTCCGCTTTAGATAAACTATGAACCCAAACATGGATTGTATTTGGATCTAACTTTGTTGTGATTCCTAAATTTGTAGATTGTAAAAAGATAGATTCTTTTTTGAACTCTTCCTTGTTATTATCACCAATGACATTGGCACCTAACTGAAATGCGACCCAAGCTTTCGTATTTGGTTTGGATCCAAAATATTGGTCAATATCCATTCCTTGATTTCCATAGGAATTTACTTTGATACCAGATTTCCAAACCGTCTTTTTCCAATTTAACTGGTTTTCAAATTCATAATACTTGTCACCCAATGTTGCCACTGCATTTACAAGAACAGGAATCGACAGTTCTGCAGAACGAATTTGGAATTCAGGTACATTCGATATTGAAATTGGAAGTACTTTGTTTAAATTGGATTCAAATATATTTTCCCTTGATAAATAGAAAGATGGTTTCCTTTGCATCACAGGAAGTTTAAAGCTAACAGGCGTTTCTAAAAAACAATCATTCTCTGCATAAAACTTTTCTATTTTGATTTCATAAACAACACCTGGATCAAAGTTCCAAGTATCAAGAGAAAACTCTCGGCTTACATAATCTGAAAATTCGGTTTTTGGATTGGAAGGTTTTGGGGAAATTTGAACTGCGGATGCAAAATCTCGTAAATTGGTATCTTCTGTTACTGTAAATCGATAGTCCCATAGATCTTCTAAATATTTTAAATCTGTTGTGTCGAGTTTTACCTCGATACGACAACTGCTTGGAAAAATACTGCGTTTGATGGAACGAAAAAAACCAGAAACGGAATGGCAAGAACTGAGAAAAAACAAAAAACCAAAAGTAAGAACCAACTTACGCATAAGGACTCCGAAATTCGAATGTTCCCTGTTCTACGACGGGTACTTCCCATTGCCAACTCTTTCCTGAATGAAATGGAATTTCTTTCTATATTTTTTTATTCAGATCGGAATTTTCGCTATGCTTTTGTCATTTTGGAATTTGATTGATGACGATGTCCCTATCTCAATTCAAAAAACAATTTTTGGAATTAAAAGCACCCAACTCCTTTCCCATCGGAAATTACCAAGCCGATTGGCTAGGCCCACGATGGTTCCAAACCGGTGCCCGCCTCAGTTTGAATTTTATGTCCTTTCGTCATTGGTGGGGCAAATCGTTCGATGGATCTGAGATTGCTTATAATCTTTTTTTACCTCCCAAAGCAACAGAGTTTCAAATGCGCCACCCCATGAAGTTGTCCATTGGAAAGTCGAAGCTTGATGGAAACCTAAGTTTGATCCTGGAATACACAAAAGAGGCACCTTTTCCTTGGCCCTATTTCGTAGATGAATTTCGGATTTTGAACGAAAAGGAGCTTTTGGGAATGAATTACAGTCGATTCACCCCTCAACTGGCCCTACCCTTTCTTATTAGAAAATCCTAATTTAGCTTGTTAAATATTTTGAAAAATTCCGTCGAATTGACGGTATGGGTCTGCCTCCACCATCTCTGGAAAAACAAATTCTCTCCGCAATGGAAGAGGTTGTTTTTTCGGCAAATTTTCCAGAATTAGAAATTCTTTATATTAACCCTTCGGCAGAAACTCTCACTGGATATCCCAGAGAATATTTTACAAATGCACGAGATAACTGGAAAAATTTAATCCTCGAGGAAGATCGTGCTATCGTTGAAACTGCTTTAACATCGCTTCATGCTGATGATAAAATTCAAGTTCGTTATCGAATCCAAACTAAAAACAAAAAAATCAAATTTATACAGTGCCAAGGTAAGCTGATTCGAAATGAAACCGGCGAAATTTTACGTTTCGACGGAATAGTTACTGATATCTCCGAGTTACTTTCCCTCCAAGATATCATCAAAAATGAATCTGGAGAAATTAAACAGTTGTTACTCGAAAATAACATTTTGTTTAATGGAAGTCAAGATTCTATGTTCCTTGTAGAAGTGATGGATGATGGAAACTTTATCATCCGTCGTATCAATTTAGCTTATGAAAGATCAACAGGTGTAACTCAATCTTCTATCCAAGGCAAAACACCGATCGAATTACTTGGAGAAGAGTTGGGGCAACCCGTCATCAGAAATTTTAAAAATGCCTTAAATGCAAAAACAACAATTACTTATGAAGAAAGTATTCCTATGCCTGCGGGAACAAAAATTTGGACAACTGCACTCACTCCCATTGAGGTAGAAGGAAAATATAAATTCATCGTTGGGGCCAGCAAAGACATTACAGAGCAAAAAAGGGCGGAAACAGCCCTAAAGGAATCTAACGAGCGCTATGCCCTAATTTTAGAAGTCAGTTCTGATGGTTGGTTTGATTGGGATCTAGTCAATGATACAGTCATCTATTCACGCAGGTGGTGGTTAGAATTCGGAAATGACGATAAGGCTGACAATGTCCCCATTGGATATTGGAAAAGTTTGATTCATCCAGATGATTTGGATTGGGTTTCAGAATTTTTAGAAAACATCATGCTCTCACAAAGAGAAACATTTGAATTCAGCTTTCAGATGAAAAAAAGAAAGGGGAATTATGCTCATGTTTTATCAAGATGTTATATCCAAAGAGATTCTTCTGGAAATAAAATTAGAATGGTTGGTTCCAATACCGATCTAACAGAAACTAAAAAAATAGAATATACACTTCGAAAAGCAAAGGAAATGGCCGAAGCAGCAAATATGGCGAAAGGAAATTTTTTGGCCAATATGAGCCACGAAATTAGAACTCCACTCAATGGAATCATTGGATTCACAGAACTTTTGTTACACTCTTCACTTACAGATGAACAAAAAGAATATTTGAGAAGTATATTTCTTTCTGGAAAAAGTTTGTTATCTTTAGTAAATCAAATTTTAGATTTTTCAAAAATTGATTCTGGGAAAATGGATCTAGAATTTATTAGTACCGATTTGATTGATCTTGTTCAGTCAACTGTTGATTTATTCCAAATTTCAGCGGCATCTAAAGCCATTCCTCTAAACCTTCAGCTGGATTCCAACTTACCAAAATTTGTTTCTTTAGATCCTTTGCGACTCAGACAAGTTCTTTCCAATCTAATTGGAAATGCAATTAAATTCACCCATGAAGGGAAGGTAGATGTTTCAGTCAAACCACTTAAACAAGTAGGTGATATCATTGATATCGAGTTTGCTGTTACTGATACGGGAATAGGAATTGATCCAAACTCACAATCAAAACTTTTTGATTCCTTTTCGCAGGCAGATACATCCATCACTCGTAAATATGGTGGAACTGGCCTTGGTCTTTCAATCACAAACCAACTCATACAAAAAATGAACTCACAACTAAAAATAGATAGTGAACTTGGAAATGGAAGTAGGTTTAGTTTTGTTTTATCCTTAGAGATGAACGCAACTGGATCTGTTTCCTCTAATCTGTTTGAAGAAAAACTAACAGCACCGGAAGAAACAGTTATTGTTGAAAATAAACAAATACGAAACGATATTTTGATAGTAGAAGACAATGATTTAAACAAAAAACTATTATCAAAAATGTTATTAAAGAGATACCCTCATATACAACTAAGATTTGCAACTGACGGAGCTGACGCCGTCAAACAGTTCCAACAAAAAACTCCTGATTTAATTTTTATGGACCTACAAATGCCGGTGATGGATGGTTATACGGCAACCATCGAAATTCGAAAACTAGAAAAAGGATCTATCAAAAAAACTCCCATCATTGCGCTGACAGCAGGAGCTTTTTTCTCTGTTAAAGATACGGCGATGGAGTCAGGAATGAATGATTTTCTCACCAAACCAATCTCCTCCGCCGATCTTTATTCTGCTCTTGAAAGATGGTTATTATCAAGCAGCGTGTAAAAGATACTCAAACGCACTAATTGCGGCTTTTGCTCCTTCACCCATTGCAATGATGATCTGTTTGTACGGAGTGTTTGTCACATCCCCACAAGCAAATATTCCATCCACATTGGTTTTACATTTTTCATCCACCAAAATTTCTCCAAAACGATTTGTTGCAACTAAATCCTTCACAAAACTACTGTTTGGTACAAGTCCTATCTGCACAAACACTCCATCTAAAGGAATGGTTTCAGATTCTTCCGAAATCCTGTTCTTATAGGTTAACCCGGTTACTTTTTCCGAATTCGTTTGGATTTCCATAGTTTGCGCTTTTACAAGGGTTTTGATATTAGGAGACTGAGCTACTTTATCTAACAAAACTTTGTCCGCATTGAGTTTATCGCCGAACTCAATCAAGGTGACTGATTTTACAATTCCACTCAAGTCTAAAGCCGCTTCTACTCCAGAATTTCCTCCGCCCACAACAGCAACATCTTTGTCTTTAAAAAATGGGCCGTCACAATGAGGGCAATATGCAACTCCTTTTCCAACGAATTCTTTTTCACCAGGGACGTTGAGTTCACGCCATTTGGCACCTGTCGAGAGTATTACAGTCTTAGTAAGAATTCGCTCGCCGGTATTCAAATGGATTGTTTTTAAATTTCCAGATTCAATCTTTAACACACGGACATTTTCTTTCTTTTTGATTTGGTTTTTATCAAGTTGTTCAGATAATACATGAGTCAACTCTGGACCAGTTGTATAAGGCAAAGATATGATGTTCTCAATGCCTAAAGTATCTTTTACTTGTCCACCTAACCTGTCTGCAATGACTAGGGTTTTTAACCCTTTCCGAGCCGAATACACTGCGGCAGTCACGCCAGAAGGGCCTCCACCAATGACAGTGACATCATAAATATCAGATGGATTCGAATGGTCTGTCGTTTCCTCTTTCGACTCAGGAACAGAATATAATTCTAATAATTTATCAAAAATAACCGATGCTTCTGCCTTGCCCGAAAGAAAACGTTTACCATTTAAAAAAACAGCAGGAACACCTTGGATATTTTTTTCTTTCACAAGTTCTGGATACATAGCTCCATCAATCATATTATGAGATATAGATGGATTGATTAGTGCAAAACTATTAAGAGTTTGAACTACTTCAGGACAGTTATGACAATCAAGTGAGATGAATGTTTCAAAATACAAATCTTCCTTTAGTTTTGATACTGCAGAAAGAATTCCTTCCTCTAATTTGATTGGATTACCACCTGATTGTAAAATCGCTAAAATCAATGAAGTAAATTCATGACCCATAGGGATACCAGAGAATTCAATTCCCGTAGGTTTATCTTCAGAAAAAATTGCAAAACGGAGACCATCATTTTTTTCCTCAGAATGTTCCAATGAAATTTTTGAAGAAAGAGAAACGATATCTTCTAAAAATGCGACTAACTCCTCTCTTTTTTCATGAGCTCCTGAATACAATCGTATCTTTACAGGATTATTGATTCTTTCAAAGTATTGTTTTACTTGTTCTTTTGTTGATTCATCTAACATAATAACCTCCCGATTTAGGCGGGCAATGCCCGCCTAATTAAGTTTAGATTTTTCCTACCAAGTCAAGACCTGGTTTCAATGTTGTGTTACCTGGTTTCCATTTTGCTGGACAAACTTCGCCATCGTTGTTTGCAACATATTGCGCAGCTTGTACTTTGCGAACGAGTTCTTCAGCAGAACGGCCAATTCCAAGATCATGGATCTCAGCAGTTTTAATCACACCTTCTGGATTCACTACAAATGTTCCTCTAAGTGCTTGGCCATCATCTTCAATCATAACTCCGAATCCTCTAGTGATCTTTCCAGAAGCATCACCTAACATGGGGAATTTGATTTTTTTAATGGTATCACTTGCTTCATGCCAAGCTTTGTGAACAAAGTGTGTGTCAGTAGAAACAGAATATACTTCGACTCCCATTTTTTGGAGTTCTTCATAATGATCTGCTACATCGCCTAGTTCAGTTGGGCAAACAAATGTAAAATCCGCAGGATAAAAAACAAAAACGGACCATTTTCCAAGTACGTCTTTTTTGCTGATTTTTTTAAAAGCTCCGTTATGGAAAGCTTCCGTAGTAAAGTCTGGAATTTGAGTGTTGATATTGGACATTGAATATCCTCCTTTGTTCTTAAGAAGAATATACTCCCAAATAAATCATTTGTAAAATAAATACTATAAATGATGAGATTTACAAAAACTATCGGATTGATTTAGTCCTGGTTGAGAGACACCCCGATGATTTTATATTTTTCTTTTGAATGGTATTCCTTTGGAATCGCATCGAGAATTAAACTGGTAAGTTTTTTCAAAATTTTAGATTTATAAAAACCTTTTTTATAAACCAAACTAATTTCACGTGCCGGTTCTGGTGATTGAAACGGAACCACTCGCTCAGATGATTTTCCGACAGCTAACTTTGGCAACAAGGTCACTCCGATTCCCATATCCACCATTCGTTTCAGAGTTTCCACACTCCCACTTTCAATTTTCGCAAGTGCATTTCGGTTACAAATTTTCAAAGACTGGTGCCTGAAACAATGCTCTTCACCCAGCACAAGCAAAGGATATTTCTCGATATGTTTCATAGAAACAGATGTAGATTTTTCTTTGGCATCTTTAGGATAATAAACAACAAACGGTTCATAATAAAGCGGATGTTCTACGATGTTCGGAATCTTAAGCGGAGTGGCAAGAATCCCCAAATCAATTTCCTCTGATTCTAATTTTTCTAAAATGGTTAGTGTGGGAAGTTCTGAAATTCGAAAATTCACCTTAGAAAATTCTTTTTGTAAACTTAGATAAATAGAAGGAATCAAATAATTACTGACAGTAGGAATGATTCCAATCGATATACTTCCCGCAGGTTCGTCCTTCCATTGGCCGGCAATTTCAAAGAGTTTGTCCGCCTCTTTTAATGTATTTTTAGCCTGATCCACCACGGCCTTACCTAATTTGGTGGTAATGACTGGATTTTTTTTTCGATCAAATAACTCAAATCCAAGTTCTTGCTCTACTTTCTGGACCTGCAAACTCAAGGTAGGTTGAGCAACTAAGCAATGTTCGGCGGCTTTTGCAAAACTCTTAAACTGATCCAAAGCAACGATGTACCGAAGTTGAGTGATTGTCATTTAGATTGGCTCCAAAAAATTAACTAAACCAAACAAGAGATTGAAAATCAACTTGCTTTCTTGTTGTACACAACTAACTTTATCCGATAGTGATGAGAATCCTCTCATTTATTTTCCCCATTGTCCTTACTGCGGTCTTTTCGCTTTCCTCGGAACCACTCAAAGTAAGTTCTAAATACCTTACGAAGATGTCGGAAGGCTGGACCTTTACGTCCCAAGGTTTAACAATCCCCATCCAAGTGGGGAAAGGGTTATCCTTACAAGGAATGAACCCACCGGTCCACGGAACCTACACAACCACCTTCTACTATGAACCAGACAACAAACCCCTTGGTATCTATTTAGACAGAATCCAAGAGGTCGACAAACTTTTTGTCAACGGTGTGTTGTTAGGAGAGACTGGTAAAATTTCAGATGAAGGTTTGTATTTACCAAACTGGTATTACAAACGTTTATATTTTATTCCAAGTTCCGTCCTCAAAGAGGACCAAACAAATCTTTTAGAAATCGAAATCCATTTTCGTAACAAAACCTTCCAAGGAGGATTGTTTAGAAAAATTCCAGTAATGGGAAATTACGAACAACTTCAAGAATTTATCATTAAGGAAGATGGACGTGATTTTTGTTTTATCATGTTATTTTTTGGAATTGGTGCTTACCAAATTTTTTCAATTGTTCTCAAAAGACAGGCAAAATCCAATTTTTACCTACTCCTATCTACTCTAATTTTTGTTATGTGGAGACTTCCTTTACTAAACATAAGTTACACATATACTGATTTTTCTTTTTTCTTTTGGTTAAAGGTATTTTTTACTGCCCAAACTTTACTTCCAGTTTCTATCTTTTTATTTAGTTATTCTTTATTTCAAACCAAACTTAAACTCAAAGAACGACTGTTAATTTTTTTCCTTCTTTGTCTTGCATTTTTGCAAACATGGGAAATTGAAATTCCAACAAGAATATTGTTACTAAGGATTTGGGAGTTCTCTTTAATCATAGTTGTGTTTTTTATTATAAGAGGAGTTGTTCGAGCAGCCAAAGCAAAAAAAGCAGAAGCTTACTTCCTTACCATCGGCTTCATTTGTATCTGCATTGGTACTACAATAGATATCATAATTGATGTAACTTCAGGAAAAAATATATACTTAACACAATATGGTTTTTTAATTCTAATGATTTTATCAGGTGTCGCAATCTCTTACCGACATGCAAAAAACGAAAAAGAACTTTCAATACTCACTAAAGATTTAGAAATTCGTGTCCGTGAAAGGACTATCGAACTAAGAGAAAAAAACCAAGATCTCGAACAAGATTTATTTTTTGCATCCCAACTCCAAAGTTATCTTTTACCAAAGGAACATCCAAACACAGTCGGAATTCGAGTTCATACAACTTACTTGCCAATGAAACAAGTGGGTGGTGATTTATATGATTGGGTGGAATTAGATGAAAACCGCTTGCTCTTGTTAATTGCAGATGTGGCCGGACATGGAGTTCCGGCAGCATTTGTTTCATCTATGGTCAAAGTTCAATTTAGAGAATCTACCAAAAACATCAATTCACCAAAAGATGTTTTAGAACATATGAACCAAGCATTGACCTCACTTGTTAGCAGATACTTTATCACAGCTTGTTGCGCATTGATTGATTCAAATAAAAAGACCATTACCTTTTCTACAGCAGGTCACCCAAATCCGCTCATATACAATCGATTCAAAGGTAAATTCGAATTTATGAATATCAAAGGTCCCATCATTGGCTGGAGGGAGTCATTTACTTACGGTGAATGGACCCATCCAATGGAAACTGGTGATCGTTACTTTTTTTTCACAGATGGTGTGACGGAAGCTCGTGCTGAAAATAAATTGTTTGGTGAAAGCAAAATACTTGATCTACTGGAAAGAGGAAAAGACAAGGATATAAAATCATTATCTCAAGAGATTATAGTACAAATTTCCAAGTTTTCGGAAGAGGAACTAAAAGATGATGTTACTTTTTTCTTTATAGATGTAACTTAAAACCATGGAATCATCCACCTATTCAGTATTAATCATTGAAGATGAATATCCGGCCAGGATGCTCATGATGGATTATATCATGAACTGTTCGGAATTAAAACTTTCCGGAATTGCAGAAAGTGGTGACAAGGCATTAAATCTACTACAAGATAAACAATTTGATTTGGTTTTTATGGATATCAACCTTCCTGCTGTCAATGGGATGGATATTCTAAGAAGGGAACATAAGAAAGGTACATTTTTTATCATTACGACTGCCTACAGCGAACATGCAGTAGAGGCTTTTGATTTGGATGCCACAGATTATTTGTTAAAACCATTTTCATTTGAAAGATTTCGGAAATCTGTAGATAAAGCTTTGCGTTTTTTACAAGAATCAAAACAATCGAAAATCCAACCTACAAACAATAACACAAATCTAAAAATCCAATCTGATTCTGCCGTATTTCTTTTGCCGTATCAAGACATTCAGTTTATTTCTGCAAATAACAAAAGTTGTGTGATTCATACCTCTCAGAAGGATTACGAAACTGCAAAATTACTCAAAGAAATCGAGGAAAAACTGCCATCAAAACACTTTATCCGCATTCACAAAGGTTTTTTGGTTAATTTGGATTATGTGGCAAGCCTACGATATGATAAGGGCGGATCCTATACGATCCAACTAAAAAATGAGGATGAAACTACCTTACCGGTTGGCCGTTCCTTTGCTCAAAATCTAAAAGAAGCTCTCAAATTATAACAATTTTTTATTTCACTCCGGAATATGTAGCGTTCATTCCGAGTTAAGTAGTTAATCATCGTTAGTGCAAATATTCCGTTGACCAATCTCATAAAAATGGGATTTGGACAGAGACGGAGTCTTTTATGAAACAAATTATAACCATAACCGGAATCTTTTTTTTATCCTTTATTATCAATAATTGTGCGTCCTCATCAGTTGGGCTTGCTACTAGCAATAAACCAATCCCTAACACTCCTTACGAAACTGTTAAAACTGTAGAGAAAACCTTTACGTGGTATGCATTGGATTTCATCATCTTTGGTTTACCTTTTACTGAACCACCCGTCACCGATTTGTATGAAAAAGTTATGGAAGAAGATTCTGGCGATGCGCTCGTTAACATTCGTTACTGGAACGATAAATCAATTTTCGGACCTTTAACTCGTTATCGATTTACCATCAAAGGCGATCTGGTGCGTTTTCCATCACAAACAAGTACCAAAAACAAAAAATAGTAACACAAATGAAAACCTCCATTTTCAAATTTTTTATTAGTTTTCTATCTGCTTCCATCATGGTCATGGGATGCATTGGATCTCATGTTTCAAAAGAGATCACTTTATTTGATTCTGCAACTGTTGTTCGTTCCACAGATTACAAGATTCTTGGTAAAGGAAAAGGACAGGACTCTGCTTTTTATCTGTTGGGAATGTTTCCTGTAACAAAAGCACCTAACGTAGAACTTGCAATGAGTCAAATCCTAGAGAAATACCCTACAGGAAAAACTCTTATCAATATCAAAATCCAAAGAGAAGATAAAGCATACTTTCCATTAGGTCTTGTAACAGTAGTTAATGTAACAGCAGATGTCGTTGGCCAACAAGAAGAAACGGAAAATCCAAACGCAAAAGGTAACAAATGAAAACGCTAATTGGTTTTTTAATTGTTATCGCAGCACTCATTACAAACTGCGGACCTGGTGTTGATCGTGTAGACACCAATGATGCACAGAGCCAAGTGTATGCTGCAGCAAAATTTGCTTCAGAAAAATGCGGAAATCCAATTCCCAATCCACCACTAGTCATTCTGAATAAACCAATCCAAAGAAATTTGGATTTATGTACCATTGCAATCACCCGTACGGAATGTCCGTTTCTTGGGTATCCATTGCCTTGCACGCTCATTTACCTCGAACAAGAAACGGGAGATATCCCTTGGTATTTAAACTTCAATGAAATCAGCAAAATTCAAATTAAATAATCGTATTTTATTCGGGATTTTCCTCTTTTGTTTTGGATCCCCAATATTCGCTGTGAGTATTCGTGCGAAACTCATCAATCCAAAAAAGGAAATTGCAGAAAAGAATTTATCTGTTTTAATTTTCGAAACAAAGAAATTTGCACAAACAGATGCAGAGGGGAATGTCACTCTTGATTTTCCATCTTCCGGTGAATACACCTTGCGTTTGTTACGTGATACAGGAATCCAAGAAATAAAAATTTCTGTGGGATCCGAAGATGAATCTAGAACCATTTACACTGAAAAAAAAGCAAGTGCCCCGAAAACAGGAATTGTTGTGGAAGGAGAACGAGAAAAGACTATTGCCTCTCGTACTAAAGTTCGTTACGAAGAAATCAAAAGGATGCCTGGAACCTTTGGTGAAGCTCTTCGTGCTTTGGAAACCCTTCCTGGAGTCATTCCCAATATTGGATTTGGCGGGGGTGCGAATGGAATTATTGTACGCGGTGCCAACCCAAATGCAAACACCTATCTTTATGATGACCTTCCTATTTTATACCCCTTCCATTTAGATGGATTAACATCTGTCATTCATAATGACTTAATTAAATCTATTGATTTATATTCAGGTGCTTATCCAGCAAACTTTAATAATGCGACAGGTGGTATCATTGAAATCGAAACTGTTGACTCTGTGCAAAAAACAAAAGGTGCTTTTCAAGTTTCCTTATGGAACACAACTGCTTATGCGGCGACACCCACTTCAGGCGGCAAAGGATATTTGGCGATTGCTGGTAAACTTGGATATTTGGATAAATCGTTAGGTGCAACAGGTTTATTGCCTGAAGGGATTCGACTTCCTCGATATAACGATTCTCAAATCAAATATGTGCATAACTTTACACCGGAACACCAAATATCTTTTTATAATTTAACTGCACAGGATAACTTTGCAATTAACGTTCCAAACAAACCTGCAAATGATCCAACAGCTTCAGCATTTGCACTTCTTAGTGGAGCCAAAGCAAGTTTTGGACAAAGTTTCCGTACGACTGCACTTAGATATACCTGGATTCCTGGTGATAAATTCCAAAACCGTATTACACTAATTAACTTTGATCCAATTGGAGAATACAACGTTGGATTTGGAACCATCCAAGGAAAACAATACCAAAGGGGAAGTTATGTCGGTGTTCGTCAAGATGCGTATTGGACAGCGACAAAGTTTCTAAAAGTGGATTTTGGAACTGAAGTTAGAAAGTTTTCCTTTAGAGATTATGGAACAGAAGTGGCACTCCGTGATCCAACAAATCCTTCACCTAACCCATACAATTCGGCAAATCCTGATTTTGTGGGTAGGCCAATTAGCATTCAAGGAAATTCACCATATTACAATGCATACACGACCCTTCACTTTAAATTTGGAAATTTTGTATTTGAGCCAGGTGCTCGTTACGACTATGTCCAAGTCACTGGCAACGGTGCACTAACACCAAGGGCAACAGCTTCTTACACATTCCCCGAAGTAGGAAAAGGGATGACGATTTATGGAAGTGGTGGTGATGTTTCCAGATTTCCATTAACCACAAATTTCAATTCAGAAACAGGAAACCCTGATTTACGTTTCGAAAGAGCACGAAAAGTAAGTGCCGGGATTGATCAAAAAATCGATCAAGTTTGGCAAGTGAAGATGGAAGTGTTCAAAAACCAATTCACTGATACGATCATTGACGATCCTTATGTATCCACTCCTGTTGGGTTGAATCCAGACAAAGGACAATGGTTAACACAACCGATTGTCGCCAATCGTCCGTTAAATTATTCCAACAGGGCGTCTGGTTGGTCCCATGGATATGAACTCTTAATCCGTAAAAATGCACGTCCAGGAACAAGAGATTGGTTTGGTTGGATTTCCTATACTTGGTCTCAGTCATTCCAAAATACAAACTTATACCAAGTTTACGAAGGTGACAATTCACAAGTAGGTGGGATTGAAAGAAAAATTCTTGCTGCATACTTTCCAAACTCAGTCGAACAATTAGCACCTTGGGATAGGACTCATGTTGCCAATTTTATTTATGGTTGGAGAATGAATGAAAAATTCCAAATAGGAGGAAGATGGAGTTACTTAACTGCAATTCCGACTCGTCCCGTTGTTGGAGATGACGGTGGTCAGTTTTCAAATCCACTCAACGGACTTACTTATTGGAATCCGCAATATTCAAATAACCCTTACTCATCGCAATATGGTTATGTGAAACGTGGAACCGACTTTCATAGATTCGACATTCGTTTTGATGTCTTTGAAAATTATTCATGGGGATACCTAAACTGGTATTTAGAAATCGTAAACGTTTATATGAGAAAAAATAAAAACGGATATGACTTCGACAACTCCCGACCATTTTCAGCAACAAACCCAAAAGAAAATGACACCTTCGGAACCTTAGAACTTCCAGGTGGAACAGTGATTCCATTCTTTAACGTTGGTATGGAGGTACATTTCTAATGAAATATTCGATCCTATTTTTGGGAATTGTGATGGTGTTCTCTTGTGCCGAATCAAAAAAATTTGAAGATTCTTATAAAGAAACAGTTTTATTACAATACCTAACCACACCGAACGCTCCACAAGAAACATGTGAATCCATGATAACCAATAAAGATTTATGTTTCAAAGCATATGCTACAGCAGTCGGTGGAAGTTTCACAGATACTCCATCGGCAGCAAAAACAACAACTTGCCAAGGATTGATCACCACAACATATAAAAATATGTCTGGGATAGCACAAACCTGCTCTTTCAATTGCCAAGTCACTGATTGGAAATCAAAAACTTCCTCTGGTTTTTGTGCACAGTCAACGATCCCCACATTGATTGAATCAAGTCTAACTTCAAGTTCAGTAATATCTTGTTTAAGATCTTGTTTTGCATCCACAAACAATCAAATTAGTAACGATCAAATACCATTATATTTATTATTTAATAACATTCAAAACGGAGGATAATATGCAAGAGTATGTAGAATTAGGGGAAGAATTAGTCTTTATAGCAATGGCGGTGGCGAGTGTGATCGCTTTGGCAGTATTTGCAGAAAGGTTGATTTATTTTAAAAAATCTCTAGGTAAAAAAAACGAAGACTACTTAACAGAAGTTAGAACTTCATTACAAGAAGAACCAGAAATTCATTGGAAAACGGATGCTGGTGAAGAATCAATTTATACTCGATTCATTCAATTTGCTCTAAACCAATTGAAATTAGGCCGCAAAGGATTAGATGAAAGTTTAGATGGTCAAATTTTATCTGAAAAATTAGAATTGGAGAAACGTTTACCAATCCTAAATACTTTGGGAAATAATGCTCCTTTCATTGGTCTACTCGGAACAGTTCTAGGTGTCATCAAAGCATTTTATGGTTTGGGAACCTTAGGAAGTTCCGGTGCAGAAGTTGTCATGCGGTCTATTTCAACTGCCCTCCTTGCAACAGCTGCCGGTCTTGCCGTGGCAATTCCTGTGGTAATGGCTAACAATTATTTTTCTCGTAAATCCAAAGTCATCCTACAGAATTTGGAAATTCTGAAAAAAGAACTACTCTCTTATCAAATGAATAAGACAAAGGTATAATTATGGCTGGTGCATCAGGTTCACAAGACGAAGAAATTGGAAGTATCAACATCACACCTATGGTGGATGTGATTTTAGTACTTCTTGTAATTTTTATGGTAACAGCAAACTTCCTAAAAAAAGAAAGTTTGAATATCAATTTGCCGAAAGTACAAGCGGCTGATCCAAACGTTGCGGAATCGGTCCAAGTAGCGTTAACTAAAACTGGCGCAATTCTTTTGGAAGGAAAAGACACAGACATTTCAGGTTTGGTAAGAAATCTGGAAAGAGAAGCAAAAATTAGACCTAACATGCGTTTAACTCTCTCTGCCGATGAAAGCCTTCCTTATGGAAAAATTACGGAGCTGATGGGAATCATCCGAAAAGCGGGTGTGACTAAAATTGCCCTCAGTGTAAAAAAATGAATCGCTTCGCGGAATTATTGGATAAATTCAAACATTCCATCAAACAAAATAGAGAACGTATATTCCATCTTTGTTTGATTGGCAGTTTGTTTCTCCATACCGCAACTTACGCTGGTTACAAGATTAGCCAATTACGTGGCGATGAAGTGGTTGAAGATTCAAACTTTGAAGATGTAGACGTTAGTTTCGAAGAAATTCCACCTGAACTCATTGGAGGCACTTCCTCTCCAGCACCCATCGAAAAACAAGAATGGGTAGAAGGAAGTAACAAAGACAAAGCCGACGAACCAGATAACTCTGACATCAATCCAAACCAACTTTCTGGGAATGGAACTGATAAAGATGGATACTTGTTTTCCTTTAACGGAGACAAAATGCCGACGGCCATCATTGACTTCGATTTAAAGGAATACTTTCCTCCGCAAGCCAAAGCAGCAAACATTGTCGAGAAACAAGTTGTACTTCTTGTCCAGGTAAATGAAGATGGAAGTCTTCAGTCTGCTAAAATTGTTTCTGGTCGTGCTGGATACGGATTTGAAGAAGCTGCTATGAAACTCATCAAACGAGTTCGTTTTAGTCCAGGTTATGTGCAGGGACAACCTAAAAAAATGGCACATAGACTTCCTATTTTATTTTCCCTAGAAGACTAATACTAGTTATATGGGAAATTTTTGGAGCAGATTTTTAGAAAAACCAACTCTATCAATCTGTCTCCTTTCTCTCGTCATCACTGTTGCAGTTACTTCTTATGGTTATTCTGTATTAAAACCAACAGATAGTTCTTTAGCTGAATATTACCTGGCAGAAAATACTGAATACTTTGTTGGTGATATACCAGCGGATGATAATGGAACCATTGACTTTCAGAAAATGCATAAAGTGTATTGGGAATCCATCTTCGGTTGGATCAATGATTCTGAACTCCAACGAATTACAGATTCCGAATTTATTTGGTTACGTTCCAAAGCATTTCCAAATCACAAAGAGACGGAGAATCTTTATTTATTATTAGAACATGGCGGATTGAATATAGAGATTTTTAATGAGTACGGAGATTCCATTTTTAAGTATGGAAATTTTTCAGAACAAGAAAGACTGCCCAATATTTTCCAATCAAAATTTGATTGGGTCAAGGTTCCAAACGATGATTCAAAATACTACTACCTAAGGTTGTACCATAAAAAAGGAATTCTTTTTCTAATCTCTATTGTTGAAAACTTAGTAGGTAAACAAACCGCCCTCTATAGAGAAATTGCTTTAAAAAATTTAACACCTATCTTCTTTCATTCATTTTTTTTGATGATCGGAATTATCTGTGCTCTCGTTTATTTCATTGAATACAAAAAGCAATACAACATTCTCCTTGATTTTTCTGCATTTTCCTTATGTTTCGGATTACTTGGACTCACATCCAATGTACTAATCCGATATTTATTTACAAATTCAGAAACATTATTCATTCTCACGACTATAGCTTCCAATTTTGTTTTTATACCTATGTTGTCAGGTGTGCGTCGTCTTTTCGGCAGCGGAAGTTTTCGAATTCTGGATGTTTTAATTTATATAGATGTATTTATTTGTTCTTTGACTACCATACTGGTTTTTTCTCTTCCTTTCTTTGATTTATCACATACATTGCTTATTAGCAGTAGAACTTTTTTTATCTTATTCAATCTTTTAAATATTCTAGGACCAATTTTCATTACCTTTGAATCGTGGAAAAAAGGGAATCAGGAAGCCTTTGGTCATTTTATCGGATTCAGTGTTACACTTCTCCTTGTAATCCTAGAGTTGTTTATTGCAATCAAATCCAATGATAACTCTACAAACAAAGTAGTTCTTTGGGGTGTCCTCTTTGGCGTGATCTCCCAAGGTTTTGCCTTAGAACGCACCATTTTTGCCAACAGGCAAAAAGCACAAGTATACAAAGAAGATTTACTTAAAGCAGAAAAGTCTCTAAAAGAAAGCCAACTCAAAACTCTACAAACAAAAATGAGTCCACATTATTTATTCAATTCTTTGAATACAATTCACGCTCTTCATAAAATTAAACCAGAGTTAATTGGAGATGCCATTCTAAGTTTAGCGAATAATTATCGATTCATTTCTGATCGCACGGATAGAGATTGGATCCCGTTTGAAGAAGAGTGGAACTTTTTAGAAGACTACCTGCACCTTCAAAAATTAAGATTTTATGATACAGTACAAATTGATTTCAAAAAATCTGGAGACTTTTCTTCAGTAGTACTTCCTCCATTATTACTCCAACCTATCATTGAAAATTCTTTTAAACACGGATTTCGCGGCTCAGCCGATGAACAATTTCAATTATTCATTCATGCAAAAATGATAAGAGATTCTGTTTTTAGTTTTGTTGTTTATGACAATGGAATAGGAATTCCTGAAGATTTACTTGCTGATAAAACAAAACTTCTAGCCAGATCTCTTGGAAATATCAAAGAACGTTTAGGAAATATTTATTCGGAATTTAACTTTGAAGTAACCAGAAATTTTCCAGAAGGTGCTCGAACAGAAATAGAAATTATACTTAATTCTCGGGTCCAACAAGCTCTCTAAGTTTTGTCGCAAGAGCATTTGCAGAAACTCCACCAGGAAAATTGGCAAGTGTATTTAAATCTTCATCTAACACATAAATAAAATTGGAATGATCGATTCTGTAATTTTTTCCTTCGCCTACTTTTTCACGAACAATTCCAAATAAATCGGTAAGTTTAGTTAATGATTCCGCATTGGGAGAAAGTGCCGTCAAATTTTTTCCAGGGAAATTTTGAATGTAATTTTTGAGAGTTGTTGGAGAATCTCTGTCGGGATCAAGAGTTACAAAAATAAACCGAAAACGATTGGATTTTTCACCTAATATGAGTGATGCCCTTCCAAAGTTTGTCAGAGCCAATGGACACATATCTGGGCAATGCGAAAACCCAAAATACAGAACTGACTTTTTTTCAGTCCAAAACTTTGGCTCCAATAAACTTCCATCAGGTTTAACAAAAGATAGGTGTTTCCACTCTTCTTTGATATGATCTTCTTTAGATTTACAAAAAAAACTAAAGGTAAGAACAAATAAAATAAATACTATTTTTATACGGCAACGATCCAACCCATTCCTCCATTTTCTGCCATATGTGTTTGGTGTGGATGAAACATATATCTCCCTTTTTTCTTAAGGACAAATTCAATCACAACTCGTTCTGTTTGTCCCAAAGAAACTACATCAGAATGACCATCTGGAACAACTGAACCTAAATTACGAATGATATCAAAAGTTTGTGCGTGTAAATGGAAAGTAATGATTGGTTCTCTTTCCATCATATTTTGAATGTAAAAGCGCACTCGTTCACCCACAGGAACCTTCATAGGATATCTGTCATAAATGCCAGCAATTCCATTCCAAGTATAATAATCGTTCCCACCTTTACCTTTGGTATCCCAACCAGAAAATGTTAAAACAAATTCATGAGCGGGTTTACGTTTGACAGGTGGATCCACAAGCAATGCACCATACAAACCTTTGGCGGTATGTAACATAAGTGGAGGAACATGGCAATGATATGGATGAAGTCCGATAGGACCTGCTTCAATTTGGTAAGTCCTTTCTCCGAAAGCAGCAATGGGTTCCCATCCATCTTCTAAGGGATCATGTGTTCCATGAAAATGTAAGGAATGGGGATCAGGACTTGAATTTTTAACATGGATTCGAAGTGTATCACCCAAATTTGCTCTAAGAACTGGCCCTGGGACAAGTCCATCAAAAGTCCAAGCGGGATAATTGATATTATGAGCAATATTCATACTCAATGGAAAAAGATTTAAACTAAAATCTTTAACCTTATTTTTCGTATTGGAATAGTTAGGTGGATAGTAAAACCGCTCAGTATATTCTTCTTTGATAAAAAAAGGTGGATGAGCCATACTTCCATATGTATTCGTGGCTCTTAGGCTTCCGCCTGCCCCAATGGAATTTTGGTAATTATCACTGACAGTTGGTGTTGTGACAATTCCAAAGTTTGCGGCAGTGGAAGAAAGATTCGGATCAGAAGGTCCACAAATTTCCTCAGAATTTCGAGTGTTATTTCTCATGGAACCAAACAAAGATCCCACAAAACCCATCGCTCCAAACCCTAGTGTTGTTAAAAAACTCTTCCGATCCATAAATAAACTCTCTTTTTCTTTTGTCCTAAATGTGAGAAATTAAACTCAAAACCCAAACTAGAACCAAAACTCCTAACCCACCACCTACAGCGATTTGTTTGAATTTTTTTTCATATTCCTTGTCAGCTAACAAAAGATAAATTGCTGGACCAAGAACTGGGATTACCAAAATCACAAGTGACCAAATAATCTGTTTTGTTGTGTCCATATCTTTTTGTTTAGATAATCCAAACAATGCCAAAGGCGCCCATACCATCGTTAAAACGAAAGGAAGGTAATACGCATAGGATCCGATAAAATAAGTCCAAAAACCTGGGTTTGCAAAAGTTGTTTCCATAAATAATCTCCTAAATGATTATACAGACGGTTCCGTTACCGCTGTCATCGCATAACCGGCATAAGCCAGAATTGTAAAGAAAAGTAAAATACCACCAAATACAACGGTATTCCGAACGACTCGTGAAACTTTAGATTCTTTTGAATACAAATAAACCAAAGAACCGATAAAAGGAACGAGTAAAATTAACCAAAAGTAAAAATCTAGTTTTGCACCTTTTATAGAGAATCGATCAAGGATAGACAACCCTGTCCAAGCGGCAAAAATAGCAAATGGCAATAAATACCCCATCAAATGGAAATACCAAGTTTTTAAAGTACCTGGAAAATGAACTCTCCATCCAGAAGTATACATTTTGTTTGTGACAGTATCAAATTCATTTTGGCTAAGTTTTGGTAACTCCGCTGTATCAATCAAACCTTTGTTTGTTTCAAAAACATCGTGCGCAGGAATCACATTCGCCAAACTATCTTTCGGCATGTTCATTTGTGCCTCAGGGATTGGTTGGTTTTTATAGGAACCTAACACAAATTCACGAAGGTTAGCTTGCACAAATAAAGCCAGTAAACCGATACTAGAAGACATATCTCCTGTATGTGGGTATCGAAGTCCTGAACATGATTGTAAAGATTCCAAAAATGGCGGACTTGAAACACCGTATGAGTTTCCTTCAAAACAGTTTCCAACATTGACCGGACCACTTAGAGCGATGTCTCCTCGACCGGAATGATACACTTGATTGTTGCGAATGACGTTATTATTGGAGATCCAAATATTTTCGTCAATATTCATGGTCACTAAAATTCCATAGTTGTTATGGTTAAAAACTAAATTGCCTTCTACTAAGTTTTCGAGCGCACCAAGAAGAGCGATTCCATTTCCAATGGATGGGTATTCCAACTTTTTGGAAGGAGCGTTGGTATTGTTATTGTCATACACAATGTTTTTCTTCACCACAATTTGTTTTTGTGGAGGAAGTAATTCACGATCCAATGTATTAGGTCCAATTCCCAATTGGTTTTTTCTCCAAATGGAAGACAAAAGATATAAGTTTCCACTCGAATTAGTTCCAGAATAACCAAGAGCATTGTTTTCAGAAATTACGTCATTGATGATCGCATTACATGGATTACACTGACCAATATAGAATCCAGAATCAGGAGATCCGGATGCATAAGAATGTTCCATAAGTCCGTCTACTGAATCAAATGCGTAAATTCCATAATCACCGTTGTTGTAAGCAGTTAGATAAGAACCACGGTATCCTTTTACACCAGTCCAATACACTCCATTGAGAGTCGCATTACGAGTGGTTAGATTTTCAACAGCAACACCGTCAGCGCCAACAACCATAATTCCGTTTCCACGTAAAAACTCTCCATCAATGATGGTTTCATTACGATCTTCACCGCGAATCACGATGGAAGGAGTGGTGACGGTTACTTCTTCTTTATAGATACCTTTTGCAACAAGAACTAAGTCTCCTGGGGATGCGGCATCCACAGCATTCTGAATGGTTTTGTATTGGGTAGGGACTTTGCGAGTCACACCTGTCCATTTTTTAGATATTTTCGACTTTGCAATGTTAGTCTGTGGATTGTAAGTGGCATCACCGATGACGGCAACTCCAGTCATACCAATTTTACCATCAGGGGAAGCATGGAAGGAACAGAAATAAGGGAACACACCTTCTTCTGGGAAGAACACATCGGTATGTGCACCACGAAACATTGCCAAATTGCCAAATGTTTTCTCTGTGGACCAATCTTTGGTGATCGAGATGGCATTGTGAGGGTTGTTTCCTTCATTCACAAATCGAATTTTACCGCCTTTGAATGTCCGAATGACTGGCGGGTGGAAGGCATTGTCCATCATCGTAACATGGACGAAGGCCGAATTGGCAGGGTCTTCCGAACTACAATGATTCATACCGAACGTTATGAATACTGCAATGAAGATTCCCAATAAATATTTTTTGGTCTGTTTCATAGTTCTTTCCCAGAACATGAGGATTCCCTCACATTTGGAGAATTTTACATCTGTGTTAAAACTTTGTCAATGTTAAATCAAAGGAAGGAGGAAAAATATACAAATAAGAGATTTTGTAGTTCAGAAAGGACTGCCTTTTTTTCAGCCGGTTTTCCCTTTCTTTGTGCAATTTTTACGACTGAATCGACAGTTTCCACAATCATTAGAGAACTGTAGTAGGCCCTTTTTTTATCAACCTTGGGAAACAAATAAAGAATTACTTTTTCCGCTAAGGATTTTGCAAACCGTTCGTTACTTTCGATATCAAGTTTTAACAATGCTTGGTTTGTATAAAGAATCGAGTTGATCAAACGGTATCCTTTTACTTCATTTAACGCCCGTTCGAAGGAATGTAGAGTAAAATCAATAAATTCTGGCGTAAATTTTTTTCTTTTTTTGAGTTCTTCATCCAGAAGTTTGAAAAAAAAGTCATGGAGAATGATATAACAAGATTCTGCATGAGAATATATAATGGATTCTTTGTTTGGAAAAAATTGATAAATAGAACCGACTGGTATCCCACTTCTCTCTGCAATCAAATCCGTGGTTAAATCGTCATACCCAACTTCACCTAACAACTCTATTGTTGTTTCGACAATTTTTTGATACCTTTCCTTGGAACGTTTTTGTTGGGGAATTTTCCTTGGATTTAATTTTATATTCATTCTGATCTTAATGCGACTATGGGACTCAATTTTGCAGCATATTCAGAAGGCCACCAACCAAAAAGAATTCCGATCGTTATGGAAAATAAGAAAGCAAATCCAATGGAAGGAAAGGATAAAACAATACTCCATCCAAAGTATTCTTGTAAAAACAAAACAGATAAAATTCCAAAAACAAGCCCAACAATTCCTCCCGTCAAACTTGTCAAAGTGGATTCGATTAAAAATTGCATACGAATGTCTGATTCTCTCGCACCGAGAGCTTTCCGTAGGCCAATTTCTTTGGTTCGTTCCTTCACAGAAACCAACATAATATTCATAATTCCAATCCCACCGACAACAAGAGAAACAGTTGCCAGTGCAATGAGTAAGGTTGTCATTGTTTGGTTTGTTTCAGAGACTGCTGATTGGATGTCAGCCATATTCATTACTTGGTAAATATTCCCCATTGATTCGCTTGTTCCATGTCTTTCGTGTAAAAAACGTTTTAAGGAAGTTGTGAATTCATCTGAAGATTCTGTTTTTTCTAATTCCATTTCTAAACTGTCAACAGCATCTTTGTTTAATAACCTTCGCATGGCAGTATTCAAAGGCATAAGAATCACATCGTCTTGGTCGCGAAATCCAGCACTCCCTTTTTCAGGTAAAAGGCCAATCACTCGAAATAGAATTCGATTTACTTTTAAATAAGTTCCTACAGGATTTTTTCCTTCATACAATTCTTTAACCACAGTATTTCCCACAAGACAAACCAAGGCTCTTTTTTGGTTTTCCTCTTCTGTAAAAAACCTACCTTCTACAGGTTCCAAATTTCTTAACGCTTCGTAATTCGGACTGGCACCCGTAATGTAACTATTCCAATTTCGATTTCCAAAAACAAGTTGTCCTCTTCCGTTCACAACGGCGGAGATTTGTTTTACCTCAGGAAATTTTTTAGACACAGCTCCTACATCAAAAACATCCAGGCGGTTGACCGTACCTGCCTCCAGCGAAATTCCCCCGCTACGCATTCCACCGGTTCTTACAATGACTAAATTAGCACCTAACGAAGAAAATTGTTCCTCTACTGATTTTTTTGCTCCCTCGCCTAATGCCATCACTGAGATCACACAAACCACACCAAAGAGAATTCCAAGAGCTGATAAAAAAGTTCGCAAACGATTTGATGATAAAGAAAACAGGGATTGTAAAAAAATTCCTTGGAATAGAGGCCAACCCGTTTTCCGTTTCAAATTTGTTTTAGGAAAGGTAACTAAATCTTTTTTTTTCTTTTTTCCTTCATCCGAAACAATCTTTCCATCACTCACATGAATGATTCGATCACAAAACTCTGCCATTTCTGGTTCATGAGTGACCATCACAATGGTTTTTCCTTCCCTATGAAGGCGTTGTAATTCCAACATGATTTCAATTTTACTTTTGGAATCTAAGTTTCCAGTGGGTTCGTCAGCAAAAATAATGGGTGGATCGACAAGCAGTGCTCGCGCGATGGCAACCCTTTGTTGTTGGCCACCAGAAAGTTCATTGGGAGTATGAAACATTCTACTTTCCAAACCCACTTTTCGAAGTTGTTCTTCGGCTTTTTTTTCAGTGTGATCCACATTTGTATACAAAGAAGGTAAACTGACGTTTTGCGATGCATTCGATTTTGCCAACAAATGGAATTGTTGGAATACAAATCCAATCATACTGCCTCGGACATCTGACAATACATCAGAAGATTCTCCACTGACCGTTCGACCAAACAAACGATAGGTGCCAGAATCCACATGGTCAAGTAGTCCCATCACTTGCAAAAGTGTGGATTTACCGGAACCGGAAGGGCCCATGATTGCTACAAATTCACCTTGGGAAATTTCTAAATTAATTCCAGAAAGAACTGGAAACTTTGTATTCCCGATTTTATAGGATTTATTTAAATTTTGAATTTCAATTGCTAACAAAAGTTATCTCTTCGGCATTTTAGGTGACGAAAATGGACCGCCACCACCAGACTTTTTTTCTTCCTGAATTTTTTTCTTTCGATATACCAATTCGTTTTCTTCTAGTCCAGATAGGATCACAGTATTTTGATCATCACTCTTTCCAATGTTAACAGACGTTTCCACTAGCTCTCCCTCTATCTTTTTTAAAACAATTCCTTTCCCCGAATTCCTTTTTACAAATTCATTGGCAAGAAGCAAAACATCTCTTTCTTCAAAAACAATAAAGTCAATCGTTATCGACATCCCACTCCTTAGATATTCAGGAATGGTTTTTAATTCTAAGTCTACATTGTACATAGTCACATTATTTTCTGTGACGGCTTCATATCCAATATGTGTCACCTTTGCTTGGATGGCGGCATCTGAATATGAATCAACAGTGACATTTGTCATCTGGCCAATTTTTATTTTGGAAAGATCCGTTTCGTCAACTTTTGCCTGGATCATCAAATTATCCGAAAGAACATAGAGGATATCTTGTTGGGTCACTGTTTGTCCTGGACTGATGTTGGATGCAATCACCAAACCACGTAAAGGTGAAATGACTGGCGTTGGTTTATAAAAATCTTCCCATTTTTTAAGTTCTTCTTCCCCTTTGGCCCTAGCAGCATCTAACAAAGCAGCTCTTTCCGTTGAACTCATCCATGCAATGATTTTGCCTCGTGCTACATGGTTTCCTTCATTAACTAAAATGGACTCAACACGCCCTGCAATTGGTGGTTTGATCTCCAATCGATTTTTAGGAATGGCAGAACCTGTGGCGCGCACAGTAACAATCAAATCCCCACGAAACACTTTAGAAGATTCTAGTTTCGTATTTGGTTTTGATTTCCCAAATCCAAAAAAATAAATGGAAAGTGAGATGATCACCAACACAACTGCTATCAAAACAAATTTAATCTTCATCAAAACACTTTCCTAAATTTCTCAAATATGTAGCTTCTGCCAAACCTAAATCCCGTTTGCCTATCAAAAGATTTTTTTCTCGGTTGATCAAATCGTTTTCGATGATATCCCAATTTTCAAAACTGATCAGTCCATTCGAATACTGTGATCTGGCTATCATGGCACGAATCTCTGAAGCTTTATAAAATTCTGTCAATACAACCAACTGTTCCGATGCATTTTTGAAATTGAGATGTGACTGTTCTAAGGAAAATGTCAGAGAGTTTTTTTTGGCGTCTCTTGTATGAATTGATTTTTCATATTCAGTTTTTGCAATTTTTACATTATAATAATCTCTTCCACCATTGAACAATGGATAGGTTAAGTTCAAACCAAAACTATAATTCCTTGGTTTCGGTAACCATACATCATCTTGTCTGGTGACGGTAGCACTTAAATTCAAATCAGGATAAAACCCAGCTTCTGCCACACCAATATTTGCCTGAGCAGCTCGCACTTTGGATTGTTCCGCCATTATAGAAGGATGTGACTCTAACAAGTTTTCCTTTTCTTTTTCCGAAAACTTTTTTTCCAAAACTGGCTCATATACAAATTCTGAATTGATATTGATATCCAAACGATTGGAGATCACTCTCTCCACTTCATTTACATTACTTTCAAACAATCGAAAGGCAGAAGACACTTCAAATTCGGCTTGTTTTACAAAAGATTCACTGAGTAAAAAACTTCCCTTATGTTCCCTACCCACTTCATACCGTAATCTTACCAAATCACGATTTTTTGTACGACGTTCTTTGATTTTTTCTGAAAGTTGGTGTAATTCTTTGGCATACAACATCTGTGCATAACCTGACTTGAGTTCAAAACAAACTTTCAACCTAGAATCATTTAATGTCTGTTTTGCTGCCTGCAACAAAGCTTCTGTTTTATCTATTCCACTTTTATCCTTAAACCCAGCAAAAAGGTTTTGGTTAGTGCTAAGGCCAACCGAATAACGATTGATTGCCGTTGGTCTTGATTCCCCTGAACTGGTTTGTTGGTTTGTCGAAGATCCTGTTCCAGTCGATCCATTGATCAAAGGGTCATTCACAGTTCCCGATCCACTAAAATTAGCAGAAGATTGTCTTGCGGAAGCCAAAACATTTACGGTGGGTAAATAAGAAGCATAACTTTTTTCGTTTTCGAAAAAGGCTTTGTCGTAATCTGCCTTTGCGGATAAAAATTCAGGATTGGATTGTAAGGCTGTTTGCCAAAGTTCTTTAATGAGAATAGGTTTTGCCGAAAGGGTTACAACTGACCCTGTTGTTACCAAAACAAACAATAGAATACGATGAAACTTCACTATATACTAAACCTAAGTTTGATTACAAAAGTTCCCAAAAGTTTGATTTTAAAAAAAATTACCAACTCCCGGAACTCCCTCCTCCTCCAAAACTTCCACCGCCACCGCTAAATCCACCCGAACGAAATCCGCCACCACCACTCGACCAACCACTGCTTCCTGAACTCCGAGAGGATCCACCAAATACACCTTTTTTCATTCTTTTCCGTCCATGTGGTGTCAACAAATGGTAGAGTTTATATAGTCCAATTCCAATCGCATAAGTCAAAAATACAGAAGCACCTACATTGGCACCATGAATTGCTGTTGGAAATAAACTCCAAAAAGGAAACAAAAAGAAGTAGATAAACCAACCAATATACGGTGCGTTAGCCGCTACATAAGTAAAAATCCCAAGAATAAACAAAACAAAAATGGAAACAAATACCTTTACTCCAAAAGGAATTTCTTCTTGTCCATGTGATAACTCTCCCAAAAAAGACAATGGTCCTAAATGGGAAAAATCTTCAGGAGGAGGAGCCGTATAAGCACCTTGGATCGCATCAATAATGGCGTTGATACCATTTTGAATTCCAGATTGGATATCTCCTTTTTTAAAATAAGGTTTTATTTCTTTTTCTATGATATGGTGACAAAGAACATCCGTTAGATTCCCTTCCAATCCATATCCCACTTCGATTCGTAATTTTCGATCGTTTATGGCAATTAACAATAAAACCCCGTTATCCTTTTTCTTTTGGCCTAATTTCCATGCCTCCACAACTTTCATGGAATAGTCTTCTATTCCTTCACCTTCTAACGACGGAACCACTAATACCACAATTTGGTTGCTGGTTTTACTTTCATGGTCTTTCAGTTGTCTTTCTAAAGCGGAAACAAAACCAGAATCCAAAGTCCAGGTTTCGTCCACGACTCTACCAGTCAAATTGGGAACGTCTTTTGCTTGGATGAAAATGGGAAAAAAGAAAAGAAGAGAAAAAACCAATACTCTCTGCATACAGGAATATTGGTTTTGAAACTAGAAGTTACAAGAATTTTTTGTTACTTACTTATGGATTCGTGTGGCTCCATAATAAGTCGAGATTGGTTTTAAATCTTCAAAACCGATTAGATTTACTTGCCCACCTCTTAATTCATAATCTCGTTTGAAACTTTGCAAAAACTCAATGGCTGAAAATCCAATCATCTTTACGTTTTTATCAAACTTTAAATCCACTCTTTCACCGGGAGTCACTTTTCTGAGTAACAATTTCAATGAAATCATATTCGAAAAAAGCAATGCATGTTTTACATACAACTCATGAACTTTATTTTCAGATTTTATAGTAATATCGGCGACAAAAATATAACGAAGAGGAACTCCGAAATAAATCTGGATTAAAATTGCCGTAACAATTCCGCAGAAAACACCAACTAACAAATCTTCCACAATCGTTAGAACTACAGTGACTGTAAAAATAACAATTTGGTCCCAACCTTTGTCGTATGTTTCTTTAAAAACATGAGGAGATGCCAATCGAATCCCGACCATAATCAAAATACCTGCAAGTGATGCGAGGGGGATTCTGTGGATGAGGCCGGGCAAAAGTAAAATAAAAAATAACAAAAACAAACCATGAAAAAAGTTCGACCAACGAGTTTTGGCGCCATTTTCCATATTGGCCGAAGACCTTACCACTTCTGCGATGATCGGCAATCCACCAATCCAACCTAAAAGAAAGTTTCCTGCACCCTTCGCCACAAGTTCGCGATCCATATTGGATTTACGTCGATACGGATCTGTATTATCAACAGCCGTTGCAGTTAACAAAGATTCAATGCTTGCGATGAGTGCAATGGTAATCACCATGACCCAAAAGATCCCATCTTTCCATCTTGAAAAGTCTGGAAAAGTAATCCCATCATAAATATGATCTGGTAGATTTACTAATTTTTCCGGTCCAATTTTATAAGTTTGATCGAGTAATGTATAAGAATGTTCATCTGCTAAATCAAAAACCAATCCTAGGACAATCCCAACTAACACTGCGACTAGTGGTGCTGGCAATTTTTTGACTAACGGATTTTTGATTTTTGCAAGGATCGCAATGATCACAATGGCAGAAATTCCAATAATGGCGACTTCGGGATTTACAAAAGGAAAACTTGAAGGTATTTCTAAAAGTAATCCACCGATGGTTTTTGCTTTCGGAGTTATTCCAAGAGCTACATAAAACTGTTTTGAGATAATGATAATTCCAATGGCAGCCATCATTCCGTGCACAACAGAGATCGGAAAATAAACCGTTAAATTTCCTGCTTTCACAAGACCTAAAACCACTTGGATGGCACCTGCAATCACGATGGCTGCTAATGTTAACTCAAATCCAAGTTTTGCATCTCCACCACCAAGAACCATAATCGAATTCAAAACCACAGCAATGAGTCCAGCTGCTGGACCATTGATTGTTAGGTGGGAACCGCTCAACAAGGAAGCGATGATTCCACCGACAATGCCAGAAAAAATTCCAGCCATCGGTGGTGCTCCCGAAGCAAGTGAGATGCCCAAACAAAGGGGCAGTGCAATCAGAAACACAATGAAACCGGAGACAATATCAGATCTCCAGTTTTCCTTTAACCCGGGTAACCAATCTTTTGGTTTATTTTGATTGTTCATAGTGAACATCCTCTCTATCTATTTAACTATCTTTATTTGTATGGCCTTTTGTTTTTCGAAATTGGTTCGGGTTCACACCTGATTGTTTTTTAAACTCCAAATAAAATGCAGATCTAGATCCAAATCCAGAAAGTTTACCAACTTCCGCAATATTGAGTTCTGGTTTTTCATTTAATAAAATCATCGCTTCTTTGATTCGATATTGGTTTAAAAGCGTTGGAAAGTTGAAGTTGTATTCTGAGTTGATGAGTTCACTTAACTGGTGGTAGGAAAGACCCATTTTGGATGCGATCAGTTCTTCATTACATTCTGGATCCAAATAAATTTTATCTGCACCGAGTAAGGATTCTAGTTTATTGCGAAATTCTGTTTTATCTAATTTTGTTGTTAACGATCGGTATCTTGTTTTTGATTTATCTTTTTTTTCATAGTTGCGCAAAAACAAAAAAGATCCCGCAGTTAAGAAAGGAAGATAGAACACAGACGCATAAATAAAAAACGGCTGATATGGATAAAAATCGAAATGGAACAACGTCTTTAAGAAGACGGAAAAAAGAAAAAAGAACCAACCAAGAACATAGGATCGATTTTCACTTTCCTCTTTCGATAACAAAAGTGAATGAGTTTTGTATAAATGGTAAGCGGCAGTTCCAAAGATTGATAAAACTAGAAAAATTCTAAATTCGTAGACACGAGGAAAGAGAGGCACAAGGATATATAAAAATCCTGCAAAACCTGAAATCCAAAACAAAATCTTTTTAGATACACGAGAGCCTACAAACTGATCAAAAGAAGCCAAATAGACAAAGAAGATAAAATGGTTAATTGATAAAAAGATATAATAGGAATGCCTGATTAAATTATTAGTATTTCCCAAAATTGATGCAAACTCTTTCCCATGCACCGAATACACGAGAAGAAAGAACATAAGAAAATGAACTAAAATGGAGAGATAAACTTTTTCTTTTGATTTTAAATACTCAGAAATTGCCCAAACAAAAGACACAATCCCTACCATAGAAAAAAACAAAAAGGTTAGAAACCGAAACAAAACAACAGAACGATAACCGGATTGAGAAATGGTCCGGATGGGAAAATTTAAGTCTTCGTTTGAAATAAGATAAATATAAAAATAACGACTCTCTTTAGGCCGGAGTGTGACATTAAAATGGGGAAATGGAGAAAGAATCGCCAACCAATCCTCCCAAACATAACCACTATAGGAATCGATCACGTTCCCTTCCGAACTCTCCGAACAAAGTTCCACAAAAGGAATGTTAATCCATTGTATCAAAACACTGAATTGAGAGTCCATTTCCAGTTCATTCAGTAACTGAAACCTGACCCATTGGCCACCTTCCTCCCGTTTTCCCCTCATGGCATCGGGACTCCGGTTGTCGATCCAGACCAAATGACGCAGAGATTGGATCGATTCGTGGCTACAATTCTTGGGAACTTCTGTCTTTTGGGGTACCAAAAATTGGACATCATGGCTGATGTTCCGTCCGTAGAAACTTTCTGGTTTCCAGAGACACCCCTCCAATCCGGCTAGGATTGCCAAAAGGAACAGGATTCCAGCCATTTGTTTCATCTGAATCACCAGTCTTTGGGCAATCTATACGCAAGAAAGCGATTTCAAGGTTTGGAAAAAAACGAATTGGATTATTTTTTGTCCAATTTTATGATTTTGGACAAAATGCATGTCTAAAATGATGACAACGAGAGGGAAGAAATTATGGATTTCCATGCAGCACTCAACAACATATTAAACCCACCGGTACTCTTTTTCTTTTTAGGAATGGGTGTCGTATTTTTCAAATCAGATCTAAGGATTACGGAAGGTGTCTCCAAATTCCTATCTTTGTATCTTTTGTTCTCCATCGGCTTCAAAGGCGGCCATGAACTTTTCAAATCCCCTTTTGCGGAAGAACATTTGTTAACACTCATCGCCTGTATGTTTATGGCATGTTTTGTTCCCATTTATTCTTACTTTATCTTCAAAGCAAAACTGGATCATGCGAACTCTGCAGCCCTTGCAGGAAGTTTTGGTTCGATCAGTGCCGTTACCTTTGTGACCGCTGGTGCTTTTTTACACAGTTATGGATATGAATACCAAGGTTTCATCGTTGCAGGAATGGCCCTTATGGAATCACCTGCGATTGTTCTCGCAGTGATTTTAGATCGTTTGGGTAAAAAGAAAAACCATGAAAACATAAACGAAAAAATTCAATGGAAACAATTACTCCACGAAGCTTTCTTTAGTTCTTCAGTTTATATTTTGATCGGAGCACTCATCGTTGGTTATCTTTCTGGCGAATCTGGTTGGAATACCACAAAACCTTTTACGGAAGATATTTTTAAAGGACTTCTCACTTTCTTTCTTTTGGACAAAGGAATTGATGCCGCAAAACAAATGCGTGAACTAAAGAAAGTCGGATTTTTTTTGGTTGGATCAGCACTTGCCATCATGGTGATCAACGTGGTCATCGCGATTCTACTCACAAAGATCATCCAAATGCCAATCGGTGATGCATTGATGTTTGTCGTACTCTGTGCCTCTGCATCCTATATTGCAGTACCAGCTGCCATGAAAGAATCCATTCCGGAAGCAAACCCAAGTATTTACCTAACCGTTGCCTTATCGATTGTATTCCCCATCAATATCATCATTGGAATCCCTTTATACTTTTACATACTAAAAGTGATAAGCGGAGTTGCTTAATTCGAGAGAACATCACTGAAGGAAAAGGAGATATCAGATGTATATTTCAAAAGGTTATTTCTATTTTCTATTGTTAGCGGTTTTTTTGCCGCTAACAGTGCCAAAAGCAGAACCAATAGATACACAAAATTCCGAAGGAACGGTTCAGACTCCCAAACCTTATGTTTCAACAATGAAAGAAAAAGGGATCGATCCTGAATTCAATCGGCATATGTTTGTGGAACCAGAGTTGTCCAAACATTCAGCTAACTCGCAACAATTTTGGTTAAATGATGTATTACGATTTGGATTGTATTTAAGGCCCAGACAAGAATCCAGATACAATTTGGATTTTAATGCTTCTGACAAAGGTTATATTGATAGAACCATCCAAACATCTTCCATTTATTTTATTTTTGACCCAAGTCCTTATGTTCAAGCAAAGGTAACACTCCAAGATGCTCGAGTTTGGGGTGGAGAATCACCGGCATCTTCTGGAGACATACGAGCTAATTTTTTTAATAATACTGCAGATCTTTATTCAAAGAACCAAACAAATGCAGTTTCTTTAAACCAAACAGGAGTTAGAGAAGCATTTGTGACTCTCAACCAACTCCCCCTCCATTCTAAATTACAAGTAGGAAGGCAAATTTGGGCTTATGGAGACCAACGGATGATTGGTGGAGGAAACTGGACAGTGAACGGCCTTTCTTTCGATGGCGCAAGACTCATGTTCAATTATGAGAATTTTAAAATCCACTTTTTAATGGCAAGGCCCTACTGGACACAAAGCGGAACTAACGGTGTCGTTTCAGCAAACGATCCTAAACTCAACTCGGCAGCAACAGGAACAGATACAACACTTCTCGGAACCTATAATAGTTTTACCATTCCTGATTGGGTGACTTTGGATCTTTATAGTTTGGGAGTGGTTCGCAAATGGAAAAAAAATCCAATCAATCCTGTGACTGGTTTGCCTGAATCTTCGAATGATGATCCGCAAGCAATGAATCGAAGTAAACAAAACCAAAACCTGATCACAACAGGATTTCGTCTGACCAACAGAACCAAAGGAAATTTCCTTCCAGACGGAAAATCATGGGACTTCACTTGGGAATCTGCTTTCCAAACAGGAACCAGTGGCAGACGCATCCAAGACCCGTATTTAAAAGAATACCTACCCAATGAATATGACAACTCGAGGACCGAAAGAGAAAAATACACAGGTCAAATGCATGTGTTTCAAACCGGGTATACTTTTTTCAAAAAACTACGGTTAGGTGGACAAGTTTTATACGCATCTGGTGACAAAAATAGAGCAGATGCTTCTGTATCTACTTTCCAAACACTTGCCAATCCGAGATTTGGAGTGATTCCCTATTTTAATAGTGTGGCCGGGATTTCAGAAAACATCAACGCACAGAATCTTTATTCAAAGTCAGTAAGTATCAGTTATAAAACCGATTCCTTTGGAGAATTCCAGGTCACCTACTTCCAGAATGATAAAGCAGAAAAACAAGATGCTTGGTATGCCATCAGCGGTGCTGCCAATTCCACAAGTTCTCTGGGAGAAAAAAATCCTTATCCCGTTTCCTCCGACAAAGGCAGTACAGAGAATTATTCTAATAATTCATACTCTTCTCCTTATGCCCTGGGAAAACGAATTTATACGGAAGTGGATTTGACTTGGCACGGACAAATTAATGATTTTGTTTCATTATGGATGGGATTTGGGTATTTGAATGCGGGGGATTCGGTTCGTAATTATCGAAATAGCAAAATCCAATACAATACGACCACACAATCCTTTGAATGGAACCAAAACTACTTACAAGGCAAAAACCAACTGGCACGTGACGCCTATATGGCCTATGCCCAAATCAACGCTGCTTTTTAAGAAAAACGTTCGATTTTTAGATGGATTTGAATACCATGGAGGTCAGATTGATTCAAGTCCATGTTGGAAGCTTCAAACAAACAAAGACGGATTCGCAATAGCCTTTCTCGAGAGGAAATTAGAAACGTTTCTCTCCTGATTTTAAAGGAAGAAGGATTGGAAGGTCTTTCCATGCGAAAGATTGCCAACCGACTTGGTTGCAGTGTTGCCAGTCCTTATTCCTATTATGAAAGCCAAATTGACCTTGTCCAAGACTTAATCAAATCAGGTGAGGATGAGCTCCTCTCCATGCTAAAAAAGGCAAGTGCGGAAGTAGACACTAAGTCCGCCTTCCAACAATTAGCTGCCATTGCACGTGCCTATTTTAATTTCGCAAGTAACAACCGAGAGTTACACAAAGTAATGTTTGTGACTGACTACGGCGGAGTCCATAGAAAAGCATTCCCTCAATTACCAAAAAGTTATCGTTTCTTTTTAGAAACAGTTCGCATTGGATTTGAATCCGGTGAAATTCCCTATCCAAAAAATGAATATCCTGCCATTGCACGATTGATGTGGAGTTGGATGTATGGAGTGATTGTTTTGGATATGACTGGAATGCTTCGAAAAAGAAAAGGTTCAGGAAACCCCATTGAAGAAGGGATTTCCTATTTCCAAAAACTTTTGAGTAAAAAAGAAATCTAACCTACTGGTGAGATTTCCAAACCTTCGTTTTCATCATCTAACATTTCTTTGGTTGTATCAGATATCGTAACAGAAGTTCCTTTATCTTTCAAACGAATGAGTTCACTTCGAATGTAACTAATGGTTTCGGGTGCATCAGTTACTTCCCAAATTGGATTTCCAACAGACAATCGAATGGGTTTATTCAAATTATAAGCATCAAGAAACAATGGAATGATTGGTAAATTGTATCGTTTACTCAAAACAACCATACCCGGATATAATTTTCTACCTTTACGAAATCCTCGGTACCAAGTACCTTCGGGAAAAATACCAATTCCTAAATTGCCACGTCCAATCCTTCGTTTAAAGTCTTTGATTGTTGTTGGATCAGACTCACTTCGGTTGAGTGGAATCAAATCAATGGACTTTACAATTCCTTTCACCAGTTGTTCTTTTCGGTGAACCCATTTTCTCTTTTTTCCTTTGTTGGAAACTCCAGAATCGTAACTAGTAAGTGCAGTTGTATAAATTCCATATCGTTTGAGAACCCCTCGAATCACGAAGGCATCATAAGGCATTGTAATTGCTTTTAAAAACTTATTTCTTGGTTTGATGTGGTTTGAAATCAAAATGGCAGATTTTCCATTTAACTTGCGTAAGATATGGTCATTTTGAATTTCAACTTTTTTGTGTCCGTACTTCAAACGCATTGGTTTCACCACAATCCACATCAGCACAAATCCAATTGATCTTCCTACATAATAGAACATAACTTTTCCTCTTATACTGTCAGTGCCCCAAAATCCAAATTGGTTGCAAAAGTTTACTCAAGATTTTAGCTACAATTCCAAGTCATTTCTGTTTCAAATGATCCTTACTCGCCTGAACATGTGGGCTTTAAAAATTTGACAATTCCTCCTTTGGCAAAAATCTGGGAAATACCTTCAGGGAGGAAACAGGTGAAAGTCCTGTGCTGACCCGCAACTGTAATCCAAATTAACATTTGGTGAGCCAGATCTTCCCCGTAAAGTTTACCTCGCGGTCATGGGGCTTTACACACTGATTCCAAATGCCTTCCATTTGGATAAGGGGCCCCGAAGGAATCGGGGCACCCGAAACAATCGCAAACAATATTTGTATTTTAAGTTCCCATACTTAAAAGTTAACTACAGTTTGTTTATCATTGGCCGGAGTTCCCCAAATCTTAAACAATTAGGAGACTTCTATGAAAAGAACTTTTAAAACCACTGCCCTATCCTTGATCCTTCTTGCACAACTTGTTGCATGCCAAACAGAAAAACAAGTTTCCGAAACAGATGCAAATAATAAACTTTTAGTTGGACTACTGGCAGGTAGTGCCGTCTCTACATCATTTTTATTGGAATACAATGGACAGTGGAACGCTGGTTATACGTATGATGCAAGTGGACAAATGACAGGAACTCCGAACGGACGACTCATCATTGCCACAAACCCAGATGGATCGGGAAGTATCATTTCTGGATTCAATTCCAATGCAAATTACTTTGGTGGTGGAGATACAACCTACCGAATTCTTTATTTTGATAAGGCTACTCGTAGACTTTATTACCAAAACACACCTGGTGGAAATAATTTTGCAAACTCTACTTTTGGAAGAATTGATTATACTCCTGTCACTACTTCAGGTTGCGAACTTGGTGCTTCCAAATGTTTTTATTTTTGTGAGGCTGTTTCTGGAAAAGCAACCCTTGCAGAAGTACAAGCAAGTACGGTCACAAGTAATTCAACGAATTATGCCACCAACGGTTGTGGTGGGTTTACATTCAGCAGGGCTCTTGCAAGAACTGAAAACTCAACTTGGACTGGACTTTAAAAAATAGTTTCTAAAACTAGGAGAAGTGATGCAAAAACATTTAAACACAAAAACGTTATGTCTAATGTTCTTAGTGATTTTTGTATCCTCCTCCTTTTGCAAACCATCCTCTTCCGCATCGGGGGAAGAAAACCTGGCTGCCCTATTGCCTTTGCTCAATGCGGCAAGTAGTTCTAGTTTTTGTCCCAAATCCCCTCTTCCCTCAGATATTTATCTTGCCACAACAGTTGTTAGTGCAAGTGCCAATGTTTCCGGATTTTCTGATCCAAACAAAGCAATCAATGGAGTCTGCGGAGCCGGCGAACTTGTAGGATCCTTAGATGTTTATGCTTTAGACATCACAGGTCCAGGTGCCTCCATCGTTCTCAGTTGGGGTGGAAAAACAGTAAAGAATGTATTCGGTGACGACTTTATTGTTTATGACAATAGTTTTCGTATTTCCGATGATACCAATACTTATGCAATGGATCCCTCAGTGATTCAAGTTTCGATTGATGGAACGAATTATTGTGGATTTAACCCCAGTTATTCGGGTGCAAATGTCAACTTAATGGACAGTTGGACAAAATTTGGTGGACTCCGACCAGTTTATTACAATATGACAACAAAACCATATACCAATGAAGACTTATTCATTAATACAGGTGGATTGTTTTTGTTAGGTGGTGGAGACGGTTTCGATTTAGACCAAATAGACGAAAACGATCCTAACGACTCAGGTTGTAATGGAACACTTGTCACCAATATCAAAACGATTGGGTTTAAATTTATCAAAATTACATCTGCCAGTAACGTGAATAATCCCGGGAATCCAGGGAACAAATTCCCTTGGCCCCCCGGCAGTTACAATGGAAGTGATATTGATGGTGTGGTCGCCCGCGAGATTCAGTAATTCACTGATCACTTTCTAAGGTCCATAGCACCTTCGAAGTTCCCCTAAAAAAAACAGAAAAAAACAATCCGTATTTCAGTTGACCGATCTTTAAAAAAAGGTTCTTTTTTTTAAAACCACTTCGGGCGTTTATCCATTTTTGAACGAAAACCAATACACAGAGAAAACATATCCATCCAAGATGAAAGGGAGGCAAAATTGAATCAAAAGGCATCCATCATTATGGGGGATTACCACAGCATTCCAGAAAATTTGCCTGCCGATGGCCAACTTCGATTGATCTTCCAACCAATTGATATGACATCTTATTGGAGAAGGTGCGGACTTACTGCAAACTTTGTTGCCGGATTTTATTCCTATTGTTACGAAGCAAGTGAGACCAAAGCCAACTCCCTCTCTACCATCATTAACGAACTTTTGGAGAATGCTTCTAAATTCTCAAAATCGAAGAATGGTGAAGTCAATGTAGAACTGAAACAATATGGAAATCTTTTAAGGATTGATGTTTTAAATGTAGCGTCAAAAACCTTACGAGATAGTTTTGAGCTTTTTGTGAAAAAACTCATATCAGAAAACGTGGAGGAGATGTATTTTTCTACACTCGAAACCAAAGAAGATGGTGATACCAATTCAGGACTAGGACTTCTCATGATGTTAAAAGACTATCGTGTCCGATTTGGTTATAGTTTCACTGAGATCGATGCCGATACTCATGAAATCATAGTAAGAGCAATTATCAACGTAGAAGAGATATAATAGGCGAAGCTTCATGGAAATCAAAGACTTAGATTACAATATACAATACGACGAAGCCACTAAGACTGTCAGATTCACAGGTTCCATCCGCTTGCAGAACTTACCAGCTTATGAACCCTTAAAAATATTTTTAAGGGATGCGGCCAAACTTTGCCAAGGCTCATTATTAACCTTGGACTTTCGAGATTTACAATTTGTAAACAGTTCGGGAATCACAACCCTATCCATGTTCATTATCGATTCCAGAAAAAGTGCAGCATGCCAAATTAAGATCCAAGGATCTCTTAACGTTTCTTGGCAGTCAAAATCTCTATCCAATTTCAAAAAACTTTGGGACCAAGTGGTTTTGGAAATTTCCTAAACCACAAATTCTCACACCCTATATCTACTCCCCATTCTTCTCGAACTACTTTCTATATTCGAGAATGTGGCGGGACTTTTCATCCAACCTCTCTATTAAGCTCTCACATTCATATTACTACATTAATTAAATGTTAAAATAAATCCCAACTTTATCATATCATCAATTTCATTAACATCAAAAACAACATCCATGTTATCTTCTCTTTAAAATATAAAAAATCATTTGCAATTTTAACAAAATAAATAAAGTTAATAGTGATTCTCCTCATTTTCCCAAACGAAATATAAAGAAAGAAACTTTTACTCTATGCAGCAATCTCCTTCCAACGAAAATCGATTCGTCCTTACTAACTATTACAAAAAACAACTCAATGAGATTGCCTACCAAGGTGAATTTAGGGCTGAAATATTCGCAACGAAGTTTCGATTCTTCTTCCTTGGAATGATATTTATCTTTTCCACTTTGGGACTACTTTCTGGCCGTCCTGTAGTAGAATTCTATTATCAAATATCCTCCATCTTAATTCTTCTTTGTTATAACTTTATTGTTCTTTATTCATTAAATAAATCTGGAAAATACCTCAATATCTTTAAATTTCTCTCTTCCTTTTTAGAGATATCTTTACTAACTTTCGTTATAGGTTATACCGCACAGGCCCAAAAAAATCCGAGCCTTGTTTATGCGGCTCCTATGGTTTATGTTTTCTTTATTCTCATTGCTCTTGCTTCCATACGCAATAATACGAAGGCGATTATCTCAGCAGTGGTGGTCTTGATTGTAGAGTATGCATTCTTAACCATATACTTTTATTCAGATATGTCCGATTTGAATACAAAACTCATCGAGTTGTCTTCCTATCTAAAACCAAACTTTTTAGAAGAGAATAGCACATTCTTTTTAGTGAGCGGTGTACCGATGGGAATCTTTCTCATCCTTCTCTACATGATCGTTACTGGTGGATTGATACTATATGCAATCCAAAATACTTCTCGTACGACCCACGAACAAGCAGACTTAATTTTTAATGCGGAAAGACAGGCCATCCTAGAAGAGAATATGCATCTCGGAATGGAATTGGAAGTAGCGAGGCAAATCCAAGCAATGGTACTTCCTCGGAATGAAGAATTAAAAGAGATTCAAGAATTAGAAATTTCTGCCAGAATGGATGCGGCGAAGGAAGTGGGTGGAGACTATTATGATGTAATCCACCATGAAGATGGAACAGTATACGTGGGGATCGGAGATGTTACTGGCCATGGTCTTGCATCTGGAGTTGTGATGCTAATGACTCAATCCGCATTCATCACAACTTTACGTTCTAAAGTTATCTCTTTGAGAGAATCTCTTCGCTCGATTAATTCCATTTTGTTTTCCAATATCCATGTAAGGATGAATGATGTCCGTAACCTAACACTCTCGCTCTTTTCTTATAAAAATGGAGTGTTTACAACGGCAGGACAACATGAAACCATTATGGTTTACCGCCACGCTTCTAAAAAAACAGAAATCATCGACACTGCCGACAACGGTATGTTAGTTGGTCTTACTGAATCCATTGATGAATTTATTCACGAAAAACAAATCCCACTCCATCCAAAAGACATCATCCTGTTGTATACAGACGGTGCAACAGAAGCAGAAAATCCCAAAAATGAACAATTTGGTTCTAATCGTTTGATCCAGTCTCTGGAAAAACATGCAGAACTTGGAACCACTGATGCAATTTTAGAAGCAATCTTTAAAGACATTTACGTCTTCATTAACGGAATGGATGTTTACGATGACATTACCATCATGATCATGCGTAAACGGGGATAAAAAAACCTAAAGGTAAAATTGGTGTCAATTGTGTCCGCAAACCCATTGAATCCTTGGCACTTCGATAAATTGCGCACAAACCCCGAAGAACGTCCATTAATGCAACAAACGATAGAAAAAGCGCTTGCGGCTTTTACATAAATAGTCTAGATTCCATAGTTGAACTAGGACTATGCGAAAATACGGCAATTTTAAGTTTGCAAATCAAATCAACAACCAAGATCCCGATTCCAAATTTCAAATCCATTTAAAACCCTTGGATTTGATGCGTTATTGGCGGCGCATCGGAATTCTTTCCGATTTTATCGGATATTTTTACGGATTTTCTTTTTTACCCAATGTTCCTACCGAATCCATAGACATGAAAAATTCAGAGATCGTAAATTCTATCTCTACCGTATTCAATGAATTATTGGAAAATGCTGCAAAATATTCTTATGATAAAAAAGCAGATATTGAAATTTCCCTTATCCATAGAGGCAAAACTTTTGAAATGTATGTTCGTAACAAAACAAACGAATCAAATGTTTTTGCTTATGAAGAAAGTTTAAAAGAAATTTTTTCAGCAAATGACTTAGAACCTTTGTATCTGGAAAAATTGGAAACAAATGAAAAAGATCTCCAACGTTCTGGGATAGGTCTCATTTTGGTTTTAAAAGATTATCCAGTAGAGATGGAAGTAACTTTCGAATCGGAAGACAAAGACACAGTCATCACAAGTCGGGTCATCTACTTTATAGACGGGTTCCCTCAATCATAATCTCTAAAATTTGATTTACCTCTTTGCGAAAGGACTCTTCTTCCTCTTTGGATTTGATTTGTTTCCACTTACGTTCATTCAGCACTGCAAATCCATGGACCCCACTCCAAAAACTCATCATCAAAGTATCAGTAGGTACTGAGTTTTTTAACTTCAAAGACTTTTGGCCATACTCCACAATTTTGAACATTCCGAGATAAGCAAGTTTCCCACATTCTCTCAATTCATCAGAAAGAGGATCTCCTGAAACATAAATCTCACCACCAAACATCAGTTCTGTCCTTCTTGGATTTTTAAGCAGTAGAAAAATATATTCCACACCCGCCATTTTGACTTTTTCCAACGGATCCTCTGAATGGTTCCAGGCTCTTTCCATTGCTTCCGTTAATTCCCGAAAACCTTCCGTGACAAGTGCCTGGAGGAGATCCATTTTTTTCGGAAAATGGCGATAGGGGGCTGTATGACTGACTCCTAAATCATTCGCAATATCTCGCAAACTCAAAGAAGAGACTCCAGTGGTTTCTAAAACTTTTTTGGAATGTTCCAAAACCTTTTCTCTGAGATTTCCATGGTGGTATCCAGTCGCTTTAGCAGAACTGGAAGGACTTGGTTTAGGGAGAGTTTGTTTTTTTTTGGCAGGTTTCATATAAAAAATGTTTACGGCGTATACATTTAATGTTGACAGAGTCTACATCTATATATACATTGTCTACATTATGGAATTCGATGACTACAGAAAACAACCACTTTTTTGGAATGGGATCGCTATGGCAGTACTCACTGTTGCCATCCTTCCTCTCCTATTTTTAGACACAAGAACCCTTTTGGGAACAAATGTCTGGATCAAACCTTTAAAATTTTCCCTCTCACTGGGATTGTACTCTTTTACCACAATTTGGGTTTTAGTTAAATTTCTAAAAGATTGGAAATTCAATGGCCGGATTCAAATGGTCTTAACCATCACTGCTCTGATCGAAATTGTTCTCATCACCTTACAAGCATCACGTGGAGAGATGAGTCACTTCAATGTTACAAATACTTGGAATCAAATTGTTTATTCCGTTATGGGTACGAGTATTTCTATCTTTTGGTTTTTTCATCTTTGGATGAGTTACCAAATTTTTCGAAAACAATCTATACCTAAATCCGTGAAAGAAAGTTTAGTTTGGGGACTAACCATTGCTGGGTTTGGAATGATCATTGGATTTTTTATGACTTCTCCTCGCCCTGACCAACTAGAAGCAATGAAACAAGGAATTTTTCAAACGAGTGGTTCCCATAACTTCGGAACAGGAAACCCAGGTGGTTCCTTATTTTTCCTAGGTTGGGACAAAAAACTAGGTGATATGAGAGTTCCACATTTTTTTGGAATGCATGTGATGCAAATCTTTGTATTTCTTTCTGCGTATTTACTTGGTAAAACAAATTCCAATCAAAATCTAGTATTCGTTCGGCTCACAGGTATTTCATTCTTAATCATGAATGTAGTGATGGTCATCCAAACTTTAAATGGAGAATCAGTATTTTATTTGAATCCTTTGTTTACTAGTATTTATGGACTTTGTATTTTGATGATTTCTATTTGCCTTTTCAAATTAAGTTCACAACAAAAAGAATTTCACAAGGAAGTAATTGTATGAACCCTTCGATTATTTTTAAAATTGCAAATGGAATCACAGTTCTATCATGGTTTGTTTTGATACTTTCACCAAACCAAACAAAGGTGATTCGCCTCTTAAGAGTTTTTGTGTCCGGACTTGTTTTGGGTGGGGTTTATATATTTTCAATCCTCATTGGAAGTGGAGAAGCAGAAGGGAATTTTTCTAGTTTAGAATCGGTCAGATCCTTATTTGCCAATGATTACTTTTTACTGGCAGGTTGGATCCACTACCTTGCCTTTGATCTGTTTTTAGGAACCTGGGAAGTGGAGGACGGATTAAAAGTAGGAATCAACCGATGGGTTCTTGTTCCCGTTTTGGCCTTAACTTTTTACTTTGGGCCGGCTGGATTTGTTTTGTATTTGATTCTACGAACGGTTAGTCGTTCGTTCATTAAAAATAAAAAAACAACCTAACCGCCGTAAACATCCAAGAGAGAAAGAACTCGTTGGCATCTGTTCTTTTTCTCTTCGTCTCCTTCCAATTCAGCAATTTCCAAATTTTCAAAAGCTAAATCCCTTCCCGTTTTTTCATCCAAGGTTTTGGCATTGGATTTGGCTCCGGATTCTAATAATAAAGCCAGAACAGCAGAATTGCCGAATTTACAAGCTTCATGAAGAGCCGTACTACCACTGTTATCTGCCGTATGAATATCGATGCCTGCATTGATTAATCTTTTTGCCAAACTTGGTTCTCCAAAAACAGAACACCAATGCAAAGGAGTCATTCCATTGACTGATTGAAGATTCACTTTTGCTCCCCTTCGAATGAGTTCATCCATAAGAGCAGTTTTTTCTTGCAATCGAAGTGTACTATCTTGGCACAATTTAAAAATTGCAGTTTCGCCATTGGCATCAAATTGGTTGGGATCTGCCCCTCTCTCCAAAAGTCGCATACAAGATTTGTATTTTGCTCGGACAAAAGACTCTTGTAAAAGAGAAAAACCCAAAGGATTTCGAATCGGATCATTTATGACATAGTCAAGAGAACCCACTGTACGAACAAAGGAATCCAAAAGATAAATATCATCTGAATCTAACCAATCCAAAGTTTTATCATCATTTTTCGATTCTAAACTAGAACCTAAATTGATTTCATAACCGTCCGGAAACTTATGTTTGAGAAGTGGTATAAACAATGGTTCTCCATCAGAATGACAAACAACATCATGAATGAGCCGCCAATGTTTTGGGGTTGGCACAACTTGGTTGGAAAGAAGAAAAATCAAAGTTTCATTTAGTTTTTTCTGTGTTAGTTGAAACACAACTTGTAAGTTCCCTTCTTTAAAATGAACTTCAGAAATTGTGGATTGGTTTTCTGGCCAATGGTAAATAACCAAAGTCAAAAGTTCATCTCTCTCATGTTGTTCCAAATGAGAAAACGATTCTTGCAGTGACAAAATATTTCCTGATAATGCATGGATTTTTGCAGCCAGTTCATTGGAAATAAAATCTGGAAGTTTTTTATCTGAATCTCCGTGTTCATCAAATTGAATTTTGTAGATATGTGTTGCGGTAAAACTTCCGTGTAACAAGGTATTCCACTCATCTGCAATGGCTAAATACAATTTTCCTGAGACGGAATGGTCCTCTAAAACATCTACAGTAATCGAAAGCCTTAGTGGTGAGACATTAACATTCTGATTGATAATTATATTTAATGTTTTTGATGGTGATTCGGCTGTTATATCAAAAATAAAATTCTTTAATCGGATGATTTCAGGTAATCCGGAAATTGAAATGCGTAAATCGTTTTCATTTCCATCCTCATCTTTTAGAAAAACAAGTTCCTCGTTTGACCAGTCCGAGATAAAATCAGTTGTGTATCTGCCAAAAATTTGGCCTTGGAGTTTATGATTTGGAATAAAATCCTTAAAATTTAAATCATATAACACGAGTGAGTCGGAAGATTGCGAAGAAAAGTCTGCACGGTAATCAAAATGATTCCAGGCAGAACATTTTTTGCAGCGATACTTTCCTTTTTTACCTTCCAATTTGGAAGTTGAAACAGAATGACCGCTAAAACAATTAGAACAGGATAAGATCGTTTTCATATTTCGCTTGTTCCGATTAATAAAACAGGAGAGTTTTGACGGATCAATCGAAAATTCAAAACTTCTAACCATTCAGGCAGGAATTCATGAGACAAAATCAATATTTAGTCATTGGAGGATCGGGAGAGGCGGGCCAAAGTGCCATCACTTGCCTAAAAGAGAAGGATCCATCTGCCTATATCATAACATCAACTACAACAAATGAACCTGTGTCGAATGCCGATCTTACATTTTTCGATAAATCAGCTACGCCAGGACTTTCCAAAAAAATCCAAGAGGATCTACAAAATCATAAGGTTCTGTCCAATTTTAAAGCCATCATTTATACTCCAGCTCTCGGTGAGGTAGGGTTTCCCATCATTGAAAGTACCCCCAAACAAATCGAAGATACTTTAGGAATCAGTTTTTATCCTCTTTTGGAGTTGGAAGAAACTTTCAATCCAGAACTTTCAGTTGCTTATTCCGCATTTTATTGGTTGAGTCATACTTTGTCTTTTTATGGTTCGATGGGAATCGCTAAATACAAAGGTGACCTTTGGGCATTGGCAAATCCCCAAAAAAGAAAAATTGTTAGGGCAGGAACTTTTTTTTCAAAGAGTGTTCGAGGGATATCGATTGTCCTCCAACGGACAATGAAAAAAACAAATAATCCCGACCTTCTAACATTAAAAAGTCGGTATGAAAACTCAGACCAAAAATTTTTGGACTTTTTTCTTTCTTATGCTTGGGAACATGAAAAGGAAAGTTTTCAAAAAAAATTTGAAACACCATATCGTCCAACAAAACGGGAAGATTTAGGTCGCGGCCTAGGCCTCGCTTTAGATTCTACAGAACCCATTGTTACAGTTCTCGGAGATTGGACTTGGAAAGAAACTGAACTCCCCCAAGTTCCTAGTTGGTTCCAACAATTCTAGTTGTAAGTTTTAATCTTCTTTTTCTAAATAGACCAATCGGTATACACGAGGTGTTTTATGCGTCGATTGATGTTTCGTAAAAAAGGTATCTTAGAATGGGAAGAGACCCAACCACTCACAATCACTGGTGAAAACCAAGTCATTGTAGAACCCATTGCCATTGCCCGTTGCGATCTGGATTTACCCATCCTTCGGGGAGAAACTTTATTTCGTGCACCGTTTCCTGTGGGTCATGAGTTTATAGGCAAAATCAAATTTGCCTCAGAAGACCTAACCAATTTATATTCGAAGGGAATGAATGTAGCGAGTTCCTTTCAAATTTTTTGTGGAACCTGCCCTGCTTGCCTGAACCATCATTCTAATTCCTGCGAATCTGTTCCTTATACTTCAGGATTTGGAATGCCACCGGGTGCTCATTCCTTTGGCGGTGCCATTGCTGATGAAATCAAAATTCCATTCGCCAAACAAATGCTACTTGAGGTTGATCAAAAAATCAATCCCGTAGGAATTGCAAGTCTAAGTGATAATATTGCCGAAGTTTGGAAACTTGCAGGTAGATTTTTAAACCAAAAAAAAGACCCAAACGTTTTGGTTGTCGGCGGACATGCCGGAAGTATTGGACTTTATACAGCTTTATTTCTCCACCAAACAAAGAAAGCTGAAGTGATGTATGTTGATACAAATCCCACGCGGATTCAATTGGCCGAATCCTTAGGAATCCCAGTAGAACATTTTGCCCAATTTCCCAAACCAATAAAAAAGTATGATTTGGTTTGTGATGCATCAGCTGATAAATCAGGTTGGGATTTTGCTGTCCGCTCTTTGGGACGAAATGCTATTTTTAGTTCGGCTTCTATCTTTTGGACCAACCAATGGGAAATTCCTTATCTTGAAATGTACAACCAAGGTGTACAAATCCATTTGGGACGAGTGGAGTCCAAAGATTCCATGGAGGCCTTGTATCCTTACATTCGTTCTGGTGAATTTACCCCAGAAAAAATTGTTACAAACCAAGTTTCCTTTGATGAGGCGAAGGATGCTTGGTTAGAAGAATCAATCAAACTTGTGATTACAAAATGAAGTTAGTCCAATCTATATGAAAAATTTTGCTTTTTATTTTATGAAAAATCAAATTCCAAATCGTAATCTTTCGGTTTGGTTTTTTTTTATCCTGATCCTTTTTCTGATCCAAAATTTATATGCCGATTCCATTCAAGAACGTTTTCCTCCTCCCAAGGAATTCAAAAGAGTCAATTACCCAAATCATAGTTTTGCGAGTTTTTTACAAAATTATCCTTTAAAACCGAAAGGAAGTCCAGTCCACCTCTTTGATGGAAGGACAAAAACCAACGAGGTCCATGTTGCTGTTTTGGATTTTCCTCTCCTCAATGCCGACTTAATCCAATGTGCCGATGCAGTGATGAAACTACGCGCCGAGTATTTTTATTCCTTAAAACAATACGAAGAGATCCATTTTAAAATCAGCAATGGGATGGATGTTGGATTTCCCAGGTTTGTAAAAGGAGAAAGAGTCCATGTAAATGGAAACAAAACCAATTGGAAAACAGGCAAATTCAAAAAGGGAGTTGGAAGAGATGTATTTGAAGAGTATTTAAGATTTATATATAGTTATGCGGGAACCATTTCTTTAAAATCTGAATTAAAGAAAAAACAAATTAGTGAATTAAAACCAGGAGATGTTTGGATTGAAGCTGGTTCTCCTGGACATGTGGTTCTCGTAGTAGACCAAGTCACTGGAAAAGATGGGCAAACTTTATTTCTTCTGGCACAAAGTTATATGCCTTCCCAAGAAATGCATATTCTAAAGTCAGAAAGTAAATATTCCCCTTGGTTTGAAATTCCTAAAAACCAAACCTTCTCTACTCCTGAATGGGAATTTCCAACAAAAGAAATTTATGAATTTACAAATTGAAAAATCAATTATCTTTTGATAACCAAATTACGAAATGAATCAAATTAAAAATATTGCCGTCTACTGTGGTTCCGCACCCGGATTTGATCCCAAATTTATGACCGCAGCATACGAATTAGGCGAATCACTAGCAACTCAAAATATTGGTCTGGTATATGGCGGAGCCAGTGTCGGCCTGATGGGAGCTGTAGCCAACGGTTGTTTGTCAAAAAATGGATCGGTAACGGGTGTACTTCCTACATTCTTAAAGAAAAAAGAAATCGAACATGGTGGGCTCGGCAAACTAATCCTTGTCGATACCATGCATGAAAGAAAACGAGTTATGTTTGACTTATCTGATGCATTCATTGTTTTACCGGGTGGATTCGGAACGATGGAAGAGTTTTTTGAAATTATCACCTGGTCTCAATTAGGTTTACATCGCAAACCAGTTGTTTTATTGAATTGGAATGGATTTTATAACCCACTGGTCCAAATGTTTCAAACCATGGTGGAATCTGGTTTTTTAAAAAAAGAAAATATGAATCTCGTGCTAATCCTAGATAAAACGAAAGACTTACTTTCTCACTTACAAAACTATTCCCCGTCTACGACAGAGAAATGGTTGTCGGAAGATGCCATCTAATGGAGATTCACTGGCAAGGGTCACAGAAGACAATGCTTTCAAGTTTGCATACAAAACAGTTTCTAAAATTACTCTCACTCATCATCGGTCTTTCCCTCTCGATCGGATTGTTCCCATCCCTTTTAGCCAATCCCGACCAATTTGACGGGGACATCTACTATGCCGACACGGTCAGCCAAAACCGCAACCGTACGCCACAAAGACCACATCCAGACCTCCACGTTCCTACCGTTCCCGCCAAACAAGATATAACAGTATTCTCCAATGCGCCCACAGACAAAACCGCTTATCCTTATATCCAAACAACGATTAACTTTGTCGAAGGCCATTTGTCTTTGAAGGCATTTTTATCTGATGGAACGGAAGTCGCATATTCCACAAGAGGGGAACACCTTCGTTACTCCAAATGTTACGGTGACTTGTGTATCATTGTCTCCCAAAAAAACCTGTTAGGTGTGAGTAATACAAGCACTGAATGGGAAAAGGGACATATCTTTGGCGAAGAACGATACGAAGTGGCAATGGGTCACAAAGCGGCACTTGTTGCAAGCGATCGAAAACTTTACATATACAACAGTTATACGAACCATTGGGAAACCATTAGCCTTGAACAAGAAACCTTAAGTGCCTTTGCCAACCTATATGACAAAGTGGCTATCATCACATCACGCCGTATCCTTGTGATGGATCTCACGACCGAGATGCAATACGAACAAAATTTACTCCTCCGACGGATTTATCAATTTGAAATGCGAGATGGGTTTATTAATTTTTATTCTGGTAGTAAACTATGGATGTTTCGCCACCAAACAGAGGCATTCGAAGAAGTGGATTTGACCGATTAAGTTACGAACACAGTTGCCTAAATTTTATTTATTTGTAAGCATATAAAACCATAAAATCAATTCATGAGATTTACCTTACCAATAATCATAGTATCGCAATTTTTATGTACTTCACTTTGGTTTGCAGGAAACTCGATTATTTCGGACTTAGCCAATGATTTACACCTCGAACATCACTTTTTGGCTAACCTAACAAGTTCAATACAGCTTGGATTCATCATCGGAACATTAGTATTCGCAATTTTTAATATTTCCGATCGTCTTTCTCCATCATTAGTATTTTTCATTTGTTCACTTTTGGCTGGACTTTTTAATCTCGGAATGACATTAAAATCAATCCAACCTATAGAAATTCTTTCATTTCGACTTTTAACTGGTTTCTTTCTTGCTGGAATCTATCCCGTTGGTATGAAAATAGCATCTGACTACTTCCAAGTTGGCCTCGGAAAATCTTTAGGTTTCTTGGTTGGTGCATTAGTATTTGGAACTGCCTTTCCTCATTTATTAAAAATTTTTACAATCGGATTCCCTTGGAAGTATGTTTTGTATGTAACCACAACTTTGTCGTTATGCGGTGGATTGAGTATTTTGTTTTTTGTTCCCGATGGACCATATCGAAAATTTGGTCAAAAATTAAAATTTGCTGCATTTACAAATGCATTCAGGAATAAAAATTTTCGAGCAGCTTCCTTTGGTTATTTCGGACATATGTGGGAATTATATACTTTATGGGCTTCTATCCCAATAATACTGATTTCTTATAATAGTCACCATCCAAATTTAAATTTGAACGTACCATTACTTTCGTTTCTGATCATTGGATCTGGGGCCATAGCCTGTGTTTTCAGTGGATTGTTTTCCACGCGATTTGGTGCAAGAAAGATTGCTACTATATCACTTTTTTTATCTTGTTTATGTTGTTTGACTTCTCCATTTTTTTTGTCATCTGGATCAGTTGTTTTATTAATCCTGTTTTTATTTTTTTGGGGGCTCGTAGTCATCGCAGATTCACCAATGTTCTCAACACTTGTGGCTGAGAATGCTCCGGAAGATTCAAGAGGATCTGCATTGACAATAGTAAATTGTATTGGATTTTCAATCACGATTGTAAGCATCCAACTGATAAGTTTTTTCGCAGAAAAAATCAATTTTCAGTATCTTTACTTACTACTTGCGATAGGCCCCATCTTCGGCCTCTATGCTTTATTGAAAAAAAATAATAAGGGCGCCTCACTTTGATTTGGTGTTTAAATATCCCTCTATGGCGTGACCGCGCTTTCCGCTCCAATCTTTCCGATTTGATTTGTTACAAATATCTTTTCTCTCCGGAAAGGATTTCCGCTCCAATCGCTGGCGCGGGATTTTTTACAGACATAGATGAAAGATAGTCTAAACCAATCGAGCAGACTTAAAACAATTTCTCTATCATCTTTATCCATTAACGTCTTTTAACACCTGTAAAATATCGACCTTCTCTTCTTTGGATTGGATCACAAAAGAAGAAATTCCATTCTGAGACAATGTATTTTGGATTTTGACTTTAATCCCGTTCGATTCAAAAACAAAAGAAACATCCTCTTGTTTAAAACCTAAACGTAAAAAACCATTTCGTATTTCCTCTGGGTTTGCGGTCTCTAAAACAAAGGATTCCATTTCCCAAAGCGAAGTTTTAGATTGTTCTTCGAATTTTTTTCGCAAATTATCAGTTTTATATTCAATAAAGAAAGTTTGGAAATCTCCCAAAAAACGATTCAACATTACAATTTCCGAGATGACTACCTCTTCCCTCTTTGCATTAAAAACTTTTTGCTCCATAACATGAGAAACAGTAAATTCTAAATTTTCTAATTCACGTTTGGTTTTAGTTAAATCTAAATCGGATTGTAATGCAAAACCTACAAATTGATTGATGAGAAAATTCGTTTCCTCTTTCTCTCTTTTATTTTCATACCATAGATTTCCAAAATTCCATTTTGGAAGGCAAACATTCCACTCTGGAAGGGTCCATAATTTGTTAGGGGTATCAGAGTGGTTAACTGAAATCGGTTTTTAAAAAACTGGAATGTTTTTTCAGGTTCCGAAGCATAGAGAAGGAAATGATCGAAATTGGAAATCATGACAGCCCTATGTTTGATATATCCCTATGAAACAACAATTCTAGTTTTGGTTCCATGCTATTACTTTTACGCCTGGAGAATAATGGAATAAAGAAGGTTGATTGAAGTCTAGGTAGTCATTAAACTTCTGATACTTTATTTCTAAATTTTTTAACTCGCAATGATATAATTCCCAAGGTTTATGATGAATCTCTAATGGATTTTGATTTTTAGAATTATCTTTGTATAAACAATATCTTTCCGTTAACCATAAATCAATACCTTTCAAATTTTCATTTTTATTTCCAACCGTAAAATCAATTTTTATTTGACTTCTTTTTCCATTCAAATAATAAAAGTTAGACGATCTTGCTATTTTAGAATGTTCATAAGGCAAACCAGATAAAAGCTTTGCCATAACTGCAGGAATCAATTTTTCCGCTTCAATACTTAAAAAATAGACACCTGGTTTGTTTTTATTTTTTACATATGTTCTTAAATTCACTTCATGAAAATTTGAAAAATACGGAACGGGAAATGTATTTCTAATTTGAATTTGATTCATTGTGAATGCTACAACGGATACAAAGTAAGATCCTTCAAAAGAATCCAATTCTAAAAAATCGGGAACCAATTTCATCAAATCTTTCTCTTGAATTTGGTAATGTAAAAATAGAACATCATTCCATTCCTGATACCAAAACCAATTCTTATTTGGCATTTCCCAAGACCTGTGTTTTTTGTATGATATGATATCTTTGATTTCTTCTTTCATTCATTTATCCACAAAGTTCGATCGAGCTACATGATATTTTTTTTCATCAATATTTTGGCAATAAGAGAAAGCACAAAAATTCACTCTCCTCCCGTCTAACCTCCAATGTTTCCCGAAAGACCTGTTTGGATTTGGAAGGGTGATCCACAATTTGCTTTGTTGCAACTTGTCCTTCTCATTCTTTTCTTTTATCTAAGCTTTCGGGCCAGTGCTTACCTCACACATAGAATGGAACTTGTCCGAATGCATAGCAAACGACTGGACCGGTTGGCATTTCGAGCAGGTTGCAACAGGGAGGAAAGAAACCTCCTCCAATCCTTCTACTCCCAACTAGATCGCCGCCATCGTGTTTTACTGGCACACAACCACGCCAAAGAATACCTCCGCCAACATTTGCTTCAGTATATATCTTCTTTGGAAACAAATGATTTTCCCAGTTTCCTTTCTTTGGTCGCAAAATTCCTAGGAACGGCAAACGACCCAAGACCAATTTTTGGCCTTCGTGAATTTGCCATCGTACAATCTGGGCAAAGGACTTATTTCGCACAAGTGGTTGATCCAGGCCTCGGAGAAGTCCGACTGAAATTGGGAATCCAGGGAGCAAACTTACCCAAGGTGGCAAACGTGAAGGTCACTGTTTTTCGAAACCCAAAAGGACTCCAAACCATTCAGGGAGAGGCCCGATGGGAGGCACCGGCCTCACTTTATTTCCTCCCGACCCACTCGCTTTGAAAAATTGACCAAAATCGATTCGCGCTTGAAAGATTCTTTCGAATAAAATTAATGTGACATAAGTCCATGAAGTGGAATCGCATCAACCAAAATGACGAATTGTTTTCCCTACTCTTCGTATTCCTGTTTTCCTTTACTTCCCTAATTTGGAACGGCAACTTCATGGTAAGAGGGATTGCCAGCTTTCAGGGTGTAGGCGACTTTTTTTCTGGGTCCTTTGATTCCTTTGGATCCTTAATCAAAAGTAGTTATAACAAACTCGAGTCCTTCGAACGTGTCCGAGAAGAGCGCGATTCTTGTTTGAACGTCATGGAAGAATACCGCCAACTTTCCAAAGATGTAGAAAGATTGAAGGCAGAAAATGCCATCCTCAGACAAGAGTTAAACTTTCCTCTTCATTTAGATTACCCTTCCGTAAGAGCAGAAGTACTTAGTGTTCGTTTGAATGCAATTTACAGAACCATCATCATCAACAAAGGATCGGAAGAAGGAATCAAACCGTATATGCCAGTTGTGGCTCGTTCCCTCGACGAAAAAGGGAAATTCACAGAAGCCCTCGTTGGTAAAATCATAGCCGTTTCCAAAGGATCTGCGGTCATCCAACCCATCATCAATTCCAATTTTTCTATGGGAGTTGCCATTCCAGGAACCAACCTTTGGGCATCACTTAACGGTAACAGTGGTCGCGGAACAGATGTTTTGTTAGACTATATTGATTCCGGAATTGTGATCGATCCAAAAGCCATCGGCAATTTTCCAATGGGTCCTAACCCTCCACCTACTTCAGCAGGTACAATGTTTACGGAAGGATTTAGTAAAATTGGTAAGGCTGTGTTTAGTTCCGGCGGATCGGGAGTTTTCCCACCAGGAATTCCAGTAGGAACCATCATCGAAGAAGGACCAAGGAATGGATCCTTTAAAACTGCCATCTTACGTCCGTTTGTTGAGTTTGATAAACTTTTACATGTGATTGTTTTGAAAAAACAACCTGAAAAATGGAGAGAAGAGTGGCCGGCAGAAAAAACAATTCAAATCGACGGTCCTTATTTCGGTGAAATCGATTTTCCAAAAGAAAAAGATTATAATAAAAAAGGAAAAGAACCTGAAAAAAGACAAGGTAACTTTCCTTCTACTTTCGGAACTCCCCAATACACAAAACCATCTGTGAATACAACTGTACCTGATTCAACTCCTTCTACCCCATCTGCTCCTTCCACGCAAGAAGGCCCTAAGGAGGTGGCACCATGATTTTAGATAAACTATTTATCATCATAGGATTATTACTCTCCCACTTCCTCAACGGATCGAATGTGTTTGAATTAGGAAATGCCATTCGACCAGACTTTATGGTCATCTTCGTTGTCTTTTTTGCATTAAGGAAAGGACCATTGTATGGACTATGGTTAGGATTTTTTGGAGGGCTTCTCACCGATACGGCGCTAGGTGGTGAAATCGGAGGAGACAATATTGTTTATTACAAAATTGGACTCCATTCTTTTTCTTATGCCATCATTGGGTACATTGTTGGAAAAGTAATGAGAAGTTCCTATACAGAGAACTATATTTCGATTACGATTTATATTCTTGGATTTACCTTGGTTTCAAGACTCATTACATATCTTTTGTTTTTGATGTTCTTTCACTCGAACCAAAGTTATTCCTTTTTGTATGTTTCATTATACAATGCATTCATTGGACCAGCATTGTTCTTTTTATTTTCTTGGGCTTTCCGATTGGATGCGGACGAGGTTAGGCAATGAGCCAATCGGCATCTGAATTTAGGTTAGAAACAAGTTTCCGCAAACGGCTGTATTTTTTTACGGGGATGGTTGTGTTCACTCTCACAGCTTACATCCTTCAATTGTTTAATTTACAAATTGTCCAAGGAAGCGAAAACTCATTAAAAGCTGAACGTTTTGTTCGTAGAAGTGAGTCCATTCCCGCAGACCGTGGGAATATTTTTGATAGAAACTTTCTCACTCCCGAAACAAGCCAACCATTGGTTTCCAATTCTGCATCTCTAGACGTAATTCTTAACACAAGTTTACTCAAAAACGATCCTAGAAAAGTAAAAGATTTTATTTATAAATTCTGTGAAGCCCTTTCGATCCCCATTGTTTATTACGAAAAAGAACTCCAAGACTCACGGATGATCAAAAAAATTCGTTCACGCGAACCTTTTGTACTCTTAGAGGGAATTTCACGGGAACAACAAGAACGAATCCTTGTCCTCGACAACATAAACAAATATGTGTATTTGGTTTCTTCACCAGCACGTGTGTATCATATGGGTCCTGCACTTTCCCATGTGACAGGTTATGTGGGAAAACCAACAACCAGTGATTTACAAGAAAAAGAAATCAAAACCTACCAACTCATTGGAAAAGGTGGGATCGAATCCCTATACGATACAACCTTACGTGGTCAAGATGGATTCAGAATCCAAAAAAGAAACACAGAAGGAAATATTGAAGAAGAACGTGTCATCGAACATTCCGTTCCTGGTAACAACTTAATTTTAACAATTGATCGTGATATGCAAATTGCCGCCTATCGTGCGCTAAAAGGTGTTAGGGGAACGGTTCTTGCCATCAAAGCCACCACAGGTGAAGTGTTGGCAATGGCATCCAATCCATCGTATGATCCCAATATCCTTTCCGGAAAAAATAAATTGGATCGTTCCAACCATTTCACTCGTGTGACGAACAATGGTGGTTTTTTAAATTTAGCCATTCAATCTAGGTTCCCACCGGCCTCCACTTTCAAAACGTTAGTGGGTCTTGCGGCTATGGAAAGTGAACATAAAATCAATTATGATCCAAAACAAACATTTTCCTGCCCCGCAAGTTTTACTCTTAAGTCAACCTTCAAAGGTGTTCCTGACCAAGTGTTTTACAACTGGGATAAAAAGAATCACGGCGAACTCAATTTAGCACAAGCATTAGAAAAATCTAACTCAGTATACTTTTACCAGTTGGGTTATAAATTAGGGGCAGAACCGATTCTCGCCTATTCACGGTTATTTGGTCTAGATAAAAAATCAGGTATTGACCTTCCAGGAGAAGCCACAGGATTTATTCCAAGTTCTGATTGGAAAAAAAGAACTTATGGAAACAAGTGGTTCGATGGAGATACGGTCAACCTCTCTATTGGGCAGGGATTTATTTCTGTAACTCCGATTGAGATGGCACTTTTTTATATGGCTGTTGTTAACAACGGAAAGATCTATAAACCTTATGTTGTTTCAGAGATTAGAAGCCCTCTCGATAATTCTCTCATCCAAAAAACGGAACCAACCATACTCAGAGACATTCCTCTCAAAAAATCCACAGTGGAAGCACTGAAAGAAGGATTGTATTTGGTTGGTTATTCGGGTACTGCATCTGGGGTTCTCAACTCACCAACACTTCCAGAAATTGCAGGGAAAACGGGAACGGCCCAAACAAGAAGAAGAGGAGCTTCCTCATCTAACCATGCTTGGTTCATTGGATATGCTCCAGTGAATGCACCACCCGAAAAACAAATATTAGTTGCTGCCTTCGTAGAATATGGTGTGGGTGGGGCGGCCTCTGCGGCTCCAGCAGCTCGTGAAGTATTCAAAGCGGCTTTCCCACCAGGTTCTTTCCCAAGAACAGATAGGTCCCGTGCCAAAACAATGGAAGAAGAAGCACCGGTAGAACAAGAGGCATTTTAATGGCAGATCGTAATACAGAAAAACTAGATTTTTTTCTTATCTTCTCAGTTGTCCTTGTGGCAATGGCAGGAGTTCTTACCCTATACACTCAAGAAGCAAACACTGCGGATGGTCTTGGACGCTGGTACAAACAGTTTACCTTTGTGTTTGTGGGACTCATCTCCATGTGGTTTATGTCGAGGATCAATTACCAGTTGATTGGTTCTTATGCACTTTTTATCTATATCTTCTCCATTGTATTACTTGTACTCACACTGATTCCTGGAATTGGATACCTTCCTTCTGGTCGCGGTGCTCGTTCTTGGTTAAAACTAGGACCCATCACTCTCCAGGCATCCGAGTTTTCTAAACTAGCAACCGTAATCCTTCTTGGTCAATATTTGGTTTTAAAAGAAAAAGAAATGCACAAAATCACGGTGCTCATCATTCCATTTATCATTTGTTTGGTGCCGATGCTTTTTATCATTTTACAGCCAGACTTTGGAACAGCAGTTTCATTTTTACCAATGTTATTTACAATGTTATACTTGGGTGGGGCCGACATTTTACACGTTGGGTCTCTCCTTACCTTTGGTGGAATTTCACTAATGGTTCCCATGTACCTTGCTTACTCACAACTAACGCTCATCCAACCACTCATTGATTTACTTCGTAAAGATAACAAAGTGGAACTTGTCTCCATCGTAAACCAACTCCAAGGTAAAATTTGGTTAATTTTAGATGGGAAAAAAGTATCTGGACTCACGTTGCCTGGAATTGAGAACCCAAAAAATTTACAGATGATCCGGGAAGCCGCAGAAATTGTCAAAGATGAATATGCGAGTGTCGGATATAAGATTTTATCAAACGAAGCATTTATGTTTGGCCTGGGTGGAACACTGGCTCTCATCAGTTTGGTGATGATTTTTATCAGGATTGCTCGTGGTTCCAAACACTTAAGAAACTACTACATCACCATTGGAATTTTAGGACTTTCCATCCTATCTGCTATTGCCGTTCACAAATCCATTCCTTTCCGAGAAAACCAAGTCATCCGTCTTACTGCCTTTCTCAATCCTGACCAGTTCAAACAAGGTGCGGGTTACCAACTCCGAGCCTCCAAACCCGCCGTTGGCTCAGGAAAGGTTTTTGGAAAAGGTTTATTTCATGGAGAGATGACCGAAGGGCGCGTTCCCCATGTTCCTGAATCGGGAACAGATTTTATCTTTGCATCTTGGGCAGAACAAACTGGTTTTTTTGGAAGTGTTCTTCTTTTATTTTTCCTTATGTCCATCCCACTCAGAGGACTCCAAATTAGTTTTGAAAGTAAAGACAGGTTCGGATCCCTTCTTGCCGCCGGGATTGTGGCCATGATCTTTTTTCATATTGCCATTAACGTTGGAATTGTGATTGGACTTCTCCCAGTAACAGGTGTTCCACTAACATTTATGAGTTACGGTGGATCGCATTTGGTGATGGCAATGACGGCCGTTGGAATTATTTTATCCATTAAAAAACGTAAGTTTGCAAACTAAGATCCACTATGAAACCAACCAAAAAAGTATTGGGGGCAGAAGAGTTCTTTCAGACCAAAATCAAATTAGAAAATGAATTGATTCGTCTGGAAGAACTGGAGAGAGAATCAAAAACTCACATTACTTCCATGATGGAACTGTCGGAAAAATTGATCCAACTTTCAGAATCCAACGAATCACCATACTTTTTACAAAGAAGCAAACGCCTAAACACTGAAATTCATAAGTTCAAAATCAAAAATGAATACAAACAAAAAGAATTTGATTCACTTTTCCATATCTTAGAAAAAATCAAATCAGAAGATAAAATTGAATTTTTGGATTCAGCTCTAAAAAATCGAATCAACCGCATTGCGACAAACCTTACTGAAAAAAAACAGAATCCACCTTCACAACAAAAACTCAGTGGGAAATTAGTTTTTATTTGTTATGTGTTAGAAGGCGTGAATTTTTTAATTCCTAAAAAAACGTATCGAATCCTCCGTGATATTCCTGCTTTCAAAAAACAATTACGCATCAGAGAAAAATTGATACCGCTCTTTCCTGGACCTGGATTTGTTCTAATGGAAGAAGGTGAAAAAAAACAAAAGAACGTACTTTTGATAAAGGACTCTTCAAAAAAGGAACTTGGTTTTTATTTTGATGAACTAAAAGAAGATTGGGCGGTCTCAAAAACTTCTTTGGAAGGATTGTTGGAAAAGGATTCTACCAACGGACAAATTTTAGGAAAAATCAAACGAAAAGGAAAATTATACCACTTAGTTAAAATCTAAGATACGAATACTATCTTCTTTATCTTTTGTTAGTTGGTTTTTTAATTCTTCCAAACCGCCAAACTTTTTTTCATCTCTAATTTTATGAACAATTTCTAATTCTACTTCTTTTCCGTACAAATTGCCGTCAAAATCGAAAACATTCACTTCCACATGAAGACCTAACCCATCGAAAGTGGGATTGTGGCCAATGTTGACCATACCTTTGTGGTCATGGCCATCAAACTTAGCAAAACAAGCATAAACGCCGATGGCAGGTAACAACTTATCTTCCGGAACTTTGATATTGGCTGTGGGAAATCCAATTGTCCTTCCTCGTTTGGCACCTTCAAACACCACACCTGTTATGTGATAATTTCTTCCGAGAAGAATTTTTGCCTCTTCCATTTCCCCTTTTTCCAAAAACCCTCGGATCAGCGAAGATGAAATTTTACTTTCCTTTTTTAGAACCGCTTCCTTTAATTCGACCGCATAACCGTATTTAGTTTTATTTGAATCGAGAAGTGTAAAATCACCACGGCGTTCTGCTCCAAAAAAATGATTATAACCAATCACGATATGTTTTGCATTCAAAGTTTGGATCATGATCTTTTCCAAAAAAACTTCTGCAGACATTTTTGAAAGTTCCAAAGTGAAATCCAAAACAACCAAATAGTCGATTCCAAACCCACGGATGAGTTCTTCTTTTTCTGATTCGGAAGAGAGATATTTGAAATTTGGTTTTTTCCCAAGAACCACAGAAGGATTGGGAAAGTAAGTAACCACCACAGAAGGTAGGCCTAAGTCCTTTGCTTTCTCCACAGTTCGCAAAAGTAATGTCTGGTGGCCCACATGGATTCCATCAAAGTTGCCGAGTGTCAGGGAAGAGCCGTTTTGAAACTCGTTTTGGATCGATTCTAAAGAGCGAATAATTTTCAAGGGGGGACTTGTCTCGTAATCCGATACTTGTACTAGGTGCTTCCATTGAAACTACGAATCCTTCTCCTTACGGCAATCTTTTTATCAACCTTGGTTTCGTTGTTCGCAAAAGACTTCCAAATTCCCAAACAAGAATTTGGTTTGGAAGAGGGTTTACTCCCAGAAGACATTTCCACCTACCCCGAACTCAAAACATGGGCCATTTACCAATCCTATGAATTGGAACCAGATGCGCCCTACTTAGGACTCCAGGATTATATTTGCCGGATGGTACCAGAAACTGGCCTCCAGTTCCTTCTAGAAAAAACGATCCAATCCAAATCTACGGTTTATCTTTATTTGGACATAACTCGTTACAGACCTTTAAAAGGTTCCAAATTCAAACCCAAAAAATTAAACATTCTTGTGAATGGAAGGCCCAAACTTTCCATCTATGCGGACAAAAACCAAAGTTTTGTGAACCCTGTGGAAATTCCCCTCGAACCATCCGAATATCCAGAGGGAAAGATTTATGTCGACCTTGTGCCCAGTCACAATTCCTTGGGACGGTTTTGGGGAGTTTGGGATGCGTTTGTTTTGGAAAACCGATTGGATGCGAAAGACTAAAGAAAATGCCTAAACGGCATATTTTTCGCGGTATTCGTCTTCACCAATGGTTTGGAAGTAACTGGTAAGGCCAGCCACTTTAAAAACCTTCTCAATGGCCGGTTTCATATTGGCAATGGAGAACTTTCCTTTGAGTTCTTGGACATAATTCAGCTGTTTGATGAGCATTCCAATTCCAGAAGAGTCAATGTAATTGAGTTTCTCTAAATTGATGATTACGTGCAGATTTTCAGTGGGTTGGCTCGGAACATTGGTTTCCAGGAAGTTTTTAAAATCCAGGGAAGTGTAAATGTCCAAACTTCCAGAAATGCTGATCACATAAGCGTCGGCATTTTTTTTTAGATTTATTTCCATGGGAGACCTACCGCAAGACTCGGGTTTTTGCGTTTTTTATCAACCTTATTTTTAACAAATTAATGATTTCATTTCAAAAGTCGAAAATATATATAGAGTCTACTATCTGGGAGTTCGTATGCGTATCTCGTTTGTCCTAATTTTATCCTTCCTACTCACCGTTGGCCTTTTTGCTGCGGATGAAAAAAATGAACCTGTTAGCCAAGCAGATTCCCAAAAGTTAAATCAGGATGGTAGTATTGCTCTCATTCCTTATAATGCGAAGCAACAACAGAAGATTGAACGAATTGGTAAAGAAGTGGATGATTACCATGCCATGATCAATGAAAAGGTAAAGTTCCTGAGTTTCGAAAAGAAAATCAAGGACAGCCGATATGGCCAAGTCACAAACGCAAGGGAAATCCACCTTCCATTTGAACCTCGTTATGTCATGCATAGTCGCTTTGTCATGAAATTGAAAGGTGGTGGTGGAGCCGAAGGTGGTGGATTCTCTTTAGATGAATTGTCCTTTTGGTCAAGAAAATCGCTCACCGAAAAAGGCAAAGACCCAGTCACAACTTATCGTGAATTAAAAAATAACACAAGCGGTGGAGTGAAAGGACTAACACTTTCAGTTCGCACTGTAACAAACGCAGATGACAATACTCTAAGCTTTGAGTTAGAAAAAATCCAAAGCCCTTGGGAAAGATTACGTTTAGCAACAGCCTATCGTGATAGGCTCCGTGAAGTAGCAAGAACCATTGACAGATACATCCAAGCAAAAGGTGGTTTGGAAACCAGAATGGTTTCTGAATCCGTTATGGAAATTTCTGTCAGTGGGGATTTCCAAGAACCATAGTCCAATGAGGGTGGAATGAGTTTTTCCATACCACCACAATCTTCCAACCTTTACGAAGTCCTAGAAATTCCCTTTGGTGCCACGACGGAAGAGATTAAAACCTCTTTCCGTCATCTAGTAAAACAATTTCATCCCGACAATCCCTTCACAGGCTCCTATTCTAAATTTCAAAGTATCTATTTTGCCTACCAAACACTAACAGGTGATGGTCGGAAACGTTATGATGAAGAATTTAAAAAAAACTACGCTCGCGAATTCTTAAAACGCAAACTAGAAGAACATCCTGTTGTACTCCCTGTCTCTCGTGTTCGGTTCACAACAGGGATATTGGAGCTCGCCAAACGTGGATTAATGAGGAAGGGTTTTCGCAACAAAGATAGACGTAAGGTCACGGGAATCGATTATGATTTGATTATAGACTTAAAAGAATCGGAAATCATTCGTCCTGTGATTGCCGTCATCCCACTGACTGTCAGAATTGTTTGTAGGGATTGTATGGGTGGCGACCCCCATTGCCCCGCATGTAATGGACGGGGTAGTTACAAAGGTTACAGAAATCTAAAGGTAGAATTTCCAAAATCGGCCCTTGTAAATGGCAGGGTATTTGAATTTGATCTTTCCAAATTCCGACCAGATTCCTTTACCCATTTTAAGAAAAAATTCCTACGTGTGAAACTCTTAGTACATAAAAATATCCCTTTACGAGCAAAGAGTACTGTCTAAAAAGGAAATCGATGGAAAAGATTCCCAAGGTTCTATTTGTAACCCCCCTATATAAAGAAAAAATCTGGGGAGGAAGAAAACTCGAAACATCTCTCGGCCGTAAAATTCCTGAAGGATCCATTGGGGAATCTTGGGAAGTTTCTGTTTATGGATCAGACGTTTCCCCTATCAAAAATATAGAGTTTCAAAATATTCCACTAACAGACCTTATCCGAAAAGCACCAGAATCTGTCCTTGGAAAACCATTTACAAAATCGGGATTACCTCTACTTGTCAAAGTCATTGATGCCAAAGAAAAACTTTCCGTCCAAGTCCATCCCGATGACGATTACGCACTCAAATATGACCCCAAATCTAATGGGAAAAAAGAATGTTGGTATGTTTTATCTGCTGAACCTGGAGCCGAACTTGTAGTCGGTTTTGATACCAATACGAGTAAAGAAGAGTATGAAACCCTAGTGAAACAGAATTTAGGCGAAAATGTTCTCAGGAAATGGAAAGTAAAACCAGGTGATGTATTCCTTTTAAACCCGGGAACCATCCATGCCATCGGTGGTGGCGTTTTACTTTTAGAAGTGCAACAATCTTCTGATTCTACTTACAGAGTTTACGATTATGGACGATTGGGTGATGATGGAAATCCAAGAGAACTTCATTTAGAAAAAGCACTCGCTGTTCTCAATTTTCAAAAATCTGACGGTTCTGAAAAACAAACAAAACAACTCATCACATACCATCCTTTTCCAAGATATCTTTTTACCTCTAATGACAAATTTAGATTGGAATCTTGGGAGTTCAACCAAGCCCAAAATTTCACCTTTTCAAAATTAGGTGATCCTGTGACTTTCGGAATTTTTTATACTGTCTCTGGATCAATTTATTTTCCTGAATTCCAAAAACTTGTAGGACCGAACGAAACGTTCATGATCACAGCCGCTGGGTTTACAGAAACCATCTCCGCCTTTGCGGAAACCGGTACGAAGCTAGCCTTTATGTCTGCCGGTTCCGATTCTGTAAAATATCAATAGCCAACCCTATTGACATTTTAATAGAATCGGTATAATGGATGCCAGAGAGGTATCTATGAAAAAAATAATTTCCCTATTACTCGTGTTAGCATCTACTTCTGTATTTGCTTTGTCTGACTTGGAAAACCTGATGATTAAAGAGGCAAATTCTCCGGAAAGTAAACAAGCTGCACGTTCTTATCTCAATGCGATGGCAAAAGAGAAAGAAGCAAGTGCAAAGAGACACGAAAAAATGGCGGGCAACAAAGGTGGAAAAGCAATCAGTGAAGCAAAGTTTAAAGAACATTGCCTAGCACTTGCAAAAGAATTTCGTACAGAAGCAGAAGAATACAAAAAAGCTGCAGATGATTTGAAATAAATTTCTATCTTTTACTTTTAAGTGGGCAAAGGAATTCGATCTGTTTCTTTAGGGACTTTCGGAAATTCATCTTTTGCCCATCTTTCCTTTGCTCTTTCGATGGTTTCTTGTTTAGTCGAAACAAAGTTCCAAAATAAATGTCTTTTTTCTGTAAGTGGTTCTCCACCCAGTAAAATCAAACGGCTATTTTGTTTGGCCTTAAAGGATACAGCAGTTCCTTTTTCGAATAAAACCATAGATCCTACTGTATAAGATTCCCCGTTAGATTCGATCGCACCACGAGACACATAAAGTCCCGCTTCTTCTTTATCAGAAAGAACCCAATGGACACCATCTGCACTTTGTTTGATTTCAATATCAGCATAAATCAAAGGGGAATGGACAGTGGCTGGGGAATGCAATCCTAAAAAACTACCACCTAACAAACGAAAGACCAATCCATCTTTTGTTAAAACAGGAATTTCTTGTTCTGAAAAATGTTCAAAACTAGGATCTATTTCTTCTTTATCTTTCGGCAATGCAATCCATGTTTGGATGCCTTCTAATATTTCGTATTTAGGATCAAATTTTGAACGTTCACTGTGAACGATTCCAGATCCGGCTACCATCCAATTGGTTTCATGAGGACGAATGTCCATTTCCACTTTCAAACTATCACGATGAGTGATAACCCCATCATATAAAAAAGTAATAGTAGCAAGACCAATATGTGGATGTGCTCGGACAACGAGTTCTTCTCCAGTCACCACAGGTACAGGACCGAAGTGATCAAAAAAAACAAAGGGTCCTACCGAACGTTTCTCCATTGCCGGAAGAACACGACGGATCACAAAATTATCACCTAAGTCTTTTGAGTGTCCAACAAGAGATTTTGTCATTAGCGTTTAGACTTCTTTCCCTTCGGTTTTGGTTTGGATATTTTCTTTTTCGCAGTGGGTTTTTGTTTTTTGATTTGTTTGGTGGATTTGGTCCCTGAAGTTTTGGATTCTTCTACCTTACCTACAAAAAGACCAATGGCTTCTTTGCCTTGGGTCCAATGTGCTTTGTTTCTAGCATTAAAATAGAGGATGAAGATTTTTTCTGTTTCTGAATACTTCACATCACAAGCATATACATGGCTTGCTTTCCAACCTCTTCCTGTTGGTCCAAGAATGGGTGTTTGGTTGATACGTTCAAAATGAATCCCATCTTCACTTTGTAAAAAGAGAATGGCCGAACAGGATTCTTTCCTAACAGGATTCCAAAAAATCCCATTTTGAAATCCTAAGTAACGTCCTTTCCATTCTATCACTTTGATAGAACCTGCACCCAAGTTACAAAATGGATCCATCTCATTGGGAGAAAGAATGGGATCAGAAAAATAAGAAAAAGGTCCTAGTGGGGAGTTTGCTTCGGCAACGGTAATATGTTTTGGTTCACAAAATCCACAATCAGGGATAAAAACAAGAGAGGAAGAAAAGTACATTCTGTACTTTTTTCCAAACTTCACCAAACAAGGATTACTAACTGAATCCCCATATTTTGGGTCTTTGTGAAAAGGAAATTTTGGAGTAATAACCGTTTTGGAAGAAGACCAAGATTTTAAATCTTTACTGGTTCGAACTTCGATATGAGACTTCCACTTCCGATAAGGAAACCAAGACATAAGGACATGAAGGAATTTATACTTTTCGTAGTATAAATAATAAGTTCCATCTTCTAAAAAGATAAAAGGACGCATGGCATTCCAAACCACGGTTTTTCTTTTTTTCCAATGGATTCCATCTTCCGAGAGGAATTCTTGAACCCCAAAAATATTGTGAGCAAAAAGATGCCAAAGTCCATCAGGGCAATTTTCGGGGAATAAAAAACTCGGATCCGCCAAAACAGGGGATGGGAATCCGGGTTTTAAAATTGGATCATCTTGGTAAAGTTGCCAATAGATATTTTGTTTGTTCAATCGAAATGAGTTTCCTTACTTTTCTAAAACAACTTTCAGGTTAGATAGTCCCTCTTCAAAGTCTTTTCCGATCATTTCTTCAAAATTCATAAAAAGTAACATCAAATTAGAAGGGTAAGGCATCGAACCATCAAACCCCCAAATGATTTTGGATTTTTTTTGGTCCAAAGAAGAAACCTTCATATAACTGCGTTCTGTACCTTCAAAAGGTTCAAAAAATCTTAGTTCTGTTTCCATCTCTAAGGCATCCGCATTGATCATTTTAATTTCTTGTTCTCCAGTTCCGACTTCTTTGTCTAAACTTTCCCAACGAGAAATAAAACCAACGGTTCCATCTAAACCCGTATAAATTTTCTTCATACTAGGATCTTTTTTTGCCCATACACTATACTGGTCTTGGTTTTTCAACATTCGAATGTACGCAAATACATCAGATGCTGGTTTGTTAATGTCGATGGAACGTTCTACCTGGTAACCAGTAGGTAAGAAAATAGCAACAACTAACGGGATGGCTATGATCCCGATGATTCCTATGGAAATTTTTCTGCCGAGTGTCATAAGTTCAGTATCTTATCTATTTTATTCATTTAGTCAATTTATTTACCCACGCGGACGTAAATTCCAACTGAAAACAAGAAGGAAGATGGCAATCAAAGTGGAAACAAGGATCGCATATAATGCTACGTCCCAAGAGTAGTTTGTGGCAAGGATGGCAAGACCCTTCCCTTGTGCCGTTCTTCCCAAAGAACCAAATAACCCGATAAAACCTGCGGCTGTCCCCACAGCTTTTTTCGAGGTAAAATCCATACCAGCCACACCTAACAACATCACAGGTGGATAGATAAAAAGTCCAATGAGTCCAAAAAGTATATAATCAATCCAAATGGATCCGGGAGGGTTCAACAAAATACCTAAAAAAGCGAAGAAAATAGGGATAATACAAAGTAAACTGACCATCCCCCTTCTCCCATCAAACCGGTCCGATACCCAACCCATGAGAATCGTCGAACCAATCCCTCCAAATTCCAAAATGAGTGTGGAATACCCACCACCCAGTAAGTCTGCTCCTTTGGTTTCTTTTAGGTATGTAGGACCCCAATCAATCAAACTATAACGAATGATATAAACAAAAAAATTGATAATCGCAAATAACCAAATGTATTGATTCGTTAAAACTTGTTCAACAATCAATTGTTTGGTGGTAAGTTCTTTTTCATGGTCTTCTTTTTCTTCCGGTGGATAGTCATTTCGATAAACTTCAATAGGAGGAAGCCCTTCGGATTGGGGAGTGTCTACAAGTCGAATGTATAAATATACAGATCCAATTAGAGCAATGACTCCTGGTACAAAGAAAGCATATTGCCATCCAAACTGAGCTGCTGAATGAGAAGCGATCACTCCAACGATCCCGCCTCCAATATTATGTGCAATATTCCAAAATGCAAACGTAGTACCTCGTTCTCCAACCGAATACCAATGACCAAGAGAACGCCCACATGGTGGCCAACCCATTCCTTGCACAAGACCGTTAGCACCCCATAAAAAAAGATGAATCCAATAATGATTCGCAAATCCAAATGAAAAATTCAAAATGGCAGTCAGAAACAAACCAACAGCCATAAACTTTTTTGGATTGGACCTATCGGAGAGTGCTCCCATTAAAAATTTTCCAATCCCATAAGTGATGGCAGTGACTGCGAGGATATCACCTATCTCTGTCTTCGAATAAGATAACGCTTCACCTATTTCTTTTGAAACTGGAGAGAAGTTATTTCGAGTTAGGTAATAGGTCGTATAACCAAGAAAAGTCGATTCCAAGACACGAAACCGAAATTTCGGATATAGGGTTTGGATTTCTTTTTCAGATTTTTTGGGTATGGCCGGAGCAGGAGCGAACCATAGGCGAATGGTTTGTAACATAGACTAGGAAGATGAAAGCCTAAAGAGAAGGAGTCAAGTCGATTCTCATGAAAACAAATATACGAAACGGTTTTATTGATACTGTGGGAAACACCCCACTCATCCGCATCCATTCCCTAAGTGAAGAAACCGGATGTGAAATTTTAGGCAAGGCAGAGTTTTTAAATCCTGGTGGGTCTGTCAAAGATAGAGCTGCCTTATACATCATCGAAGACGCAGAGAGGAAGGGACTCTTAAAACCTGGTGGCACCGTTGTGGAAGGGACCGCGGGTAATACCGGAATAGGCCTCACTCATATTTGTAATGCAAAAGGTTACAAATCTGTCATCGTCATTCCGGAAACACAATCCAAAGAAAAAATTGAAATGCTACGCACGTTAGGTGCTGATGTGACACTAGTCCCTGCGGTCCCTTATTCGGATCCAGGAAATTATGTACGAGTCTCAGAACGGATTGCCAATGAGACTCCCAATTCCGTTTGGGCCAACCAGTTTGATAACTTAGCCAACAGGAATGCTCACTTCGAAACAACTGGCCCCGAAATTTGGGAAGAGACCCAAGGGAAAATTGATGTTTGGACCACTTCCCTCGGAACCGGTGGGACCTATGCGGGGACAGGACTTTTTTTCAAATCCAAAAATCCGAACATCAAATGCATTGTGGCTGACCCGTACGGTTCGGGAATTTATTCCTTTGTCAAAACTGGACAGATCAGCATCGAAGGATCTTCCATCACAGAAGGGATTGGCCAAGGTCGGATCACCAAAAATATGGAAGGGATGCCAGCCGATGACGCAATCAGAATCCACGACAAAGAAGCCCTAAGAATTTTGAATTTGGTTTTAAAAAAAGATGGGTTGTTTATGGGAGGCAGTGTGGGGATCAATTTGGCCGCAGCCTACCAAATTGCCAAAAACCTAGGCCCGGGACACACCATTGTCACCGTGTTATGTGACAGTGGTGCCAAATACCAATCCAAAATTTACAATGAAGAGTTTTTAGCTTCAAAAGGACTACTTTAAACCAAACAGAAGTTCGCTTTTAGAACCGATTTAAATGAAACTCCTTCTCAAAAGATTTCGGTCTGGAGGAGTTTTCAAAAGATTTCATCTAACCCAAGGTACTTTGGAAAGAAATTATCTCGACTTTATAGATTCCAACATTTAACTTTTCGATAATAAAAAAAGTTGTTAAGGAAATGCGGAACCTATTTCAGATCGGTGTTATTTTATGAATTTTCTCCAAAAAGTCTTTGTCTACTCAATCGCATTGCCTCTGTTTGCTTGTCAATTTCCAAGCATCAACCGTTCCATTTTGGAGACCTTTACTACCTTTCGATTTTTACAAGCGAACACATTAACTTACTCCGTTTCTTTTCGTGTAACAGGGCTTTTGGGGTCAGGACTACAGGTTGAAAACAATGGAGATCTAGTAAATGTAACAGCCAACGAAACCTATACATTCTCAAAAAAGATTTCTTCTGGTTCCTTTTACAATGTAACTGTAAAAACCCCGCCCACTTCTCCGATCCAAAAATGCATTGTATCTTCCGGTTCAGGGACTGTACTCAACGGCAATATCGAAGGCATTCAAATTGTTTGCGGGGATGCGCTCTATCTCATCAGCGGAACGGTAACAGGACTTTTGGGAAATGGGTTACAACTCCAAAACATAACAGGTGCAGGAACTGATACGATCAATGTCAATGCTGCAAACTTTTCTTTTCCGCCACTTCCTGCTGGCGAAACTTACAATTTTAGCATTGTCAGCCAACCCACGAATCCAAGCCAAACTTGTTCGATCACAACACCGGCTATGACTACAGGGACTATGACGGCCACCCATATAACATCCACCATCAATTGTTCAACCAATTCCTTTGTTGTAAATGCACAAGTAACGGGGATCTTAGGTACTCTCGGTGTCGGAAATGAACTCAAACTAACATTAGATGGTTCTAATACAATTAACGTAACGACAGATGGAACCTTTGCCTTTCCTGGAACCTATCTAAGTGGAGGAACCTTTTCCATCGCCATTGATAATCCTGGAGGAATCATTCCCACAGGTGTTTGTTCTTTGAGTTCTGGAACCATCACAGTTGCCAATGGGATTTATACCATACCTGTCAATTGTAGCAATGCCTTTCTCATCAGTGGAACCGTCTCGAGCCCTGGTGGAACCACAACCAGTATCCTCAGTGGTTCAGTTACTTTGGATTTGGTGAATACTGGTGGGACAGCATTTACGACCCAACAAGTTACAGTCGCATCTGGTGTGACAAACTTTACTTTCCCATCTACCATTCCCGGTGGTTCCGATTATGAAATTGTTGTCTCCTTGTCTTCACCTAACCAAGTATGTACGATGACAGCAGGGGCTACCCATTCAGGAACCAATTCTGATCAGGGAGGAGCCGTCGTAAATTGTAGTTTGCCCACAGCTAATTTTTCTCCTGTGAGTGGATCTGTATTTAATGATGATGGAACAGTCACACTTTCCACTCTGATTCCTGGATCCGAATACCGTTATACGTTAGGAAATGGAGGACAAGTGAATCCCACTTGTTCCACAGGTACCATGACAACCAGCACCGTAACCATCACCGATACAAACCAAGCAGTTATCAAAGCCATCCATTGCAAAACAGGATGGGTTGAGTCAACAGTTCAAACCTCAACTTACACTTTGAAGGTGACAACGCCAACTCCAAGTTTGGCGACAGGTTCGTTACTGAATTCAGGAGATACAGTCAGTTTTTCAACTACAACAACAGGTACTACCTGGGTTTGTAAAGAGAGCGCTGCAGGAACCCCTGCCGATCCAGTTTGCGGCTTGACGGCAAACACTTGTTCTTCGGGAACAGTCGGCAATTATACCTTCCCTACACCTGGTTCTTCTCAAAATGTAAAAGTTCGGATGTGTAAGGTAAACTATTTGGGAAGCGACATTCTTAGTTTAAATTACCAACCGAATGTTTACACAGTGGGAGGGACAATCAGTTCACTCACCATTCCTTTTGGAGTGAACACCTTTGTTTTACAAAACAACGCAGGAGATGATTTGATCGTTGCGGGAAATGGTACTTTTACCTTTAATACTGCCATTCCCACTGGGTCCAATTATGCCGTCACAGTATTTTCCAACCCACAAAATCCTTGGCAAACTTGCAGTATCACCAGTGGATCAGGTACTGTAGCATCAACAGCAATCACAAATATCGCGATTGGATGTTCGGTAAATAACTATTCCATGAGTGGAAACATCACAAGTACAGTTCCTTTACCTTCTGGACTGACCGTCACCAATGGAATCGACTCCATCAATGTTCCCGGTGGTGCCACAACCACTCCTATTTCATTTACAACACCCATTGCCAGTGGAACTGGTTATGATATCTCCATCACCGCCGAACCACCAGGTTATGTCTGCGCCATCCAATCAAATTATACTGGAACTGTACTTGGAACAAACATTACGAATGTAGCTGTAAACTGCGTTGTTGGATATCGGTATGGAAATACCATCACGGCTAAAAAACCGGCCCCTTTACAAATTCATTATTATCGAGGTCAGGTGAGCACTGCAGCAGGACAAACCACAAGCGGATCTGCGGATGCCACGGGAACCTCAGCCACGTTTACAAATATTGGAGGGATTACTTTTGATGGAACCAAAGGTTTTATAGTCGATTCTGGAAATCATAAAATTCGAATCTTCGACCCAACAACAAGTGGAGTGTCATCCCTTGTAGGAAATGGAAGTTCTGGAAATACAGCAGGGTCAGGCGCTGTCAGTGCTTTCAATTTGCCAAGAGGAATCACAACCGATGGAACTTATCTTTATGTGACTGAGTTCAATGGAAATCGAATCAAAAGAATTCTGATTAGCTCGGGTTATGCGGAAACATTTGCCGGAGATGATTCAACATTATCACCTAGCAATGCAAATGTGGATTCGACAGATCCATTACTTGCAAGGTTTGCCTCTCCTACAGGAATTGTATTCGATGATGAAAAGTTATATATTGCCGATCGAAACAATTCAGCCATCAGAGTGATCAAACTTCGTACGAGAGAAGTATCCACACTGACCAGTGGAGGAGATATCAACCAACCTGAAGGAATCACTATTTCAGGGGATTATATTTATGTATCCAACCTAGGAACTTTTAACATTACCAAAACTCATAAAGTGACTGGTGCCACCACAATCCTTGCTGGAAGTTCCACGGGAGGATTTGTAGATGGAATGGGAGGGAATGCAAGTTTTTTTATGCCACATGGAATCACACATGATGGTATCTTTTTATATGTAGCTGATTATGGAAATCATCGAATCAGGCGAATCCACATGACAACTGGTGAAGTCATCACCATTGCAGGTTCTGGTGGCACTGGTCTTATCAATGGAGAAGGAGTGAATGCCTCCCTCAATGCACCAATGTACATTTCTAATATTGGAAATGTTTTGGTATTCGGAACGACTCATGCACTTAGGTCTCTCAATCCTTCTGGACTGTTAGCTTACTATCCTCTAAACGGATCCGTCCAAAACTATTTGAATAACCAAACAATCACGGCTGTGGGAAGCCCTGGATTTGGACTCGGTCGGTTTGGAGAATCATCTGGTGCAGCGGCAACATCCAGTGGCAACGCAGGAATAGCACCTTCGCCTTCGGGGTCAACAAACAACATCACTATGTCTGCTTGGTTCAACTGGGATGGATCCATTCCTCTCACCGCCAAAATGATCTTCTATAATGGAACGACAAGTTCTGATGGACATGGAATTTTTATTTCCTCTCAAAGCCAACTGGGGATCTTACGGGGAAGTTTTCCAACCGATGTAGTACCCATTAATGTTTTACCTGGACAATGGACACATGTGGCTATGTCAGTCGACACCAATAATGTGTATCGAGTGTATATGAATGGGAATTGTGTTTACCAAAAACAATTCGTTACAAACCCACCCACAGGAGATTTTTCGATTGGAGTTGCGGCAATGGCCAACTACTTTCCAGGAAGGATCGCCGATGTTCGTTATTATGCAAACGTGTTGAATGAAGCAGAAATCAATGACCTTGCTCGCAATGCAGACCCAGGTCTTGTTGGAAATTCTTATGCCTCGCGTCCGATTGAACTTCTGATGCAGTATGAATTGAATGGGAATTTAAACCCAACTGGACCAATCGGAATTCCCTTAGCACAGTATGGAAGTTTGACTAACTTTGCGCCAGGGAGAGACAGAAGTACAAACTCTAGCATTAGATTTTATGCAGATAATTCAGGTTATGCGAATGGATCGGAGACAGGTTTGCCAATGGGGCAACACCCTCGTAGTGTTTGCGTTTGGGTACATCCCGAACGATATCCAGTCAATGCAAACGAAAACTCACCTATTTTTTCTTACGGCACTACTGGTGGCAATACGGAATTTATCCTTGCCTTATTTAAAAATGCCGGAGGGACCAATCAGATTCGATTTGGAGGTTTGGGAGGTGGTGAAGTATTTACAAATTATTCCTTTCCTATCAACCAATGGTCGCATATCTGCGGAACCTTTGACGGTTCTGTTGGAACCATTTATCACAATGGAACGGTGATCGCAGGCCCATCCATCATTGGAAGTTCCGTCACAACTACCCCAGGAACGGGTGTCTATGTTGGAAAAATCATGACATTTCCTACTCAGCATTTTGCTGGTAAAATGGCAGATTTAAGAATTTATTCCAAAGCCCTAGACCCAAAGGAAGTTCGGTTGATTTCTGCACAAATCCCTGTGGGCCTTGTCGCTCGTTTTGATTTTAATAATGGTTTCCAAGATGTAAGTGGAATGGGGAACCAAGTCACCAATATGGGAGTTGGTCTTTCGACAGATCGTTTCGGAAATGCCTCAAGTGCCATCAGTACCAACGGAACCAATTATCTCTCTGTGTCGACCACTGGTACCCAATTACCAGATGCCAAAAAACCAAGGACTGTTTGTGTGCACCACAAATCCCAACTGGCAAATCCCGGAACCATTGTTAGTTACGGAATGGCAAGTGTAGATCGACTAACTTCATTGGGCACGGGAGCCTCAGGAAGTAAATATTTATTTGCTGGATATGGAAATGATGTAGAAGGCCTATATTACAATCATGAAAACGTATGGCACCAACTTTGTGGAGTTTTTTACGGTGCAACTAACGGCGACCTTGCGATGTTATACGATAATGGAGTTTTACTCCAAACGAATATCAAAAACACTTGGGACACTCTGCCCATAGCTTTTACCATAGGGACAAGAACTGATCTCGCTACTAGTTACACCGGATCCATTGATGAAGTTTTAATTTATAACCGGCCTTTGAGTGCTAATGAAATCCAAGCGCTTTCTGGATATGATCCAAGACAGGTTGCTACCTGGTCACCGACATTAGGTGTTAGCAGTTTGGTTCTTCACCTAAGTGCTGAAAGTTTGTCAAACCAAACAAATGGAACAAACGTAACTACTTGGCATGACCAAAGTGGAAATGCTGCTTCATTTTTTAACGGTGCCTCTGCACCGACTTATAACAATACTGGATTCAATGGAAAACCTTCGGTTAATTTTGATGCAGCAAGTTCACAATATCTTTTTAGAGGTTCTGCATCGGACATTCCATCCAATAGTTCGACCTTCTTTTTGGCCTTTAGTCGAACCAATGCTTTAGATGGCCCATTATTAGAATCTGCATCAGGAGGAGTTTCTTATAATCTCCAAAGCAATCGAATTCATATGACAAAACCAAGCAATGGAGATATAGGATATACGAATCCAAGTTTTGGTGGGCTTCTTACACCTTACTTGGTGGGACTCGAACATTTGGGTGCAACTTCCTTTGGATTTTATTCTAACGTTTTATTTGGCGGAATCACTATCAATACCGCACAAACCTTTTCACAAAATAATATTTATTTAGGAACCAATGAAACTACTTCCAGTTTTTTCACTGGCCATATCAGTGAAGTTCTGTATTACAAAACAAGTTTGGCAGCTGCAGGTAGAAACATTGTATTTTGTTACTTATCTCAAAAGTATAATGTTGATTTGGTGAATTTAGGAACCTATTGTGATTGATTTTGATGAATTCTAATGAATCTATATTCTAAAATAAAAACATTTTGTTCCTACTTTATCTAAAATGAAGATTCGTTTATCACTGCTATGTTTAATTCTTCTTTCTTTTTTAGCAGACTGTTCTTCGGAAAACGAAACCCCGAAAAAAGAGCCACCTCCTCCACCAGCGGTGACTGTTCCCTTTCCTGAAGCTATGTATGTACAAAATGGATGTGTATCTTGTCATGGCACTTTGGGGAATGGACGAGGAACAAGAACTCAGTTATTGGGAAACTCTCGAATTCCAAATTTCCAAGATAAATCAACTTATATTTATGGATCTTCCAAAGAAGCCATAGCCAAAACTATCAAAAACGGAGTTCCCGGAACTTATATGAAAGCATATTCTCATATGCGGAAAACAGAAATAGATGCCGTGGCCGAATACATTCAAAAAATGCAGAAATAACCTAACGTTTGCTATCTGCCTAAATTCATAAATAAAGTAAACATCTCACAAGCAGATGCTGAACCCAACTCACAAGAATCACTCAATTCTTCTAGAGCCATTGTTATTTCTTCCGATTTTTTGGTTTTTAATCGGTCGAGAGCACTAAGTTCCAATTCTTTTGCTTTAGAAATTTGTTCTTCTGGTAGTTGCAACTTCCAAGGCATAGGTCTTGTACTCCAGGACAAACTGTCCAGAAATTGAGCAATGTCTTTTTCTATTTGCGGATAAACGGACTCATAACAAGTGATTAAAATAGTAAAGCCGAATTTATCTTCGGTAGCTGTGATATAGTGTTGCACAACTGTATCTTCTTTATCTTTAAAACTCCCGAACATTCCTAAAAATTTATAAACATTATCAGAATTAGGAATTTTCTGTAAGGTAAAACTTTTACGAATATTGGTAACCATACTAAACCGTCTAGACTCAGCATGAAAGAGAATCGGATGGAGTGGCATTTTGTTTTCGGATTCTTTAAAAAGGATCACAAGAGCTGGAATGATTTCTCTGCCCGATTCTTCTTTTAACGGCAAAGTTTTGAAATGGTCAAACTTTGTTGTGATTCCATTGGACCTACGTTCTGTGAGAAACCATTTCGAAGGAAGATCAAACGAAATACAATTGGTTTGGAAACAAGAGTGCCAATGAGTTAGATTGGTTTCTGCAAAAAGATTTGTTGTCATTAACAAACCAATTGCTACTAATCCAAAAATCCTAAGATTTGGAATCATACTTGTAACTCCTTTCTGTCTTTAAAAAAGTTCAATGAATTTGGATTAGCAAGTGCGTTTTTATTTTTCACCTCAAGTCCAGCTACCGTTTGTTTTACGGCAATTTCTACTTTTTTTCCATTCACTGTATAAGGAATTTCAGGAACTGAAAGTACTAACGAAGGAACATGCCTAGGAGAAGTTTCCAGTTTGATACGATCTTTAATTTTTTTGATTAAACTTTCATCCAAAAGAACACCATCAGCTGTTACTACAAATAAAATCACACGTACATCATCTTTATAATCTTGTCCAATGATGACGCTATCTTTCACTTCAGGAATAGTAGAAACTACAGAGTAAATATCAGCAGTTCCAATCCGCACACCACCTGGATTCAAAGTGGCATCGGACCTACCATAAATCACCAAACCATTTTCAGGTGTGATGGATGCAAAATCTCCATGACACCAAATATTATCATAGGTTTCAAAATACGCCGATTTATACTTTGCACCCGATTCATCATTCCAAAAGAATAGAGGCATGGAAGGAAATGGAGTTGGGCATACCAATTCCCCTTTTTGATTCGAAACTGATTTACCCATATCATCAAATACCTGCACATCCATTCCCAATCCCTTACACTGAATTTCCCCCTCAAACACAGGTAAGTTGGGATTTCCCAAAGCAAAACATCCATTTAAGTCTGTTCCACCGGATATAGAAGACAATTGTAAATCTTTTTTGATATTCTGATACACGTAACGAAATCCAGAATTTGGAAGTGGTGAACCAGTTGATAAAATTACTTTTAATTCAGGCAAAGGATATTTGGATTTTACGTTTATATTTTCCTCTTCCAATACAGAAAGATACTTGGCACTAGTTCCAAAGACCTTGATCGATTCTTTTTCAGCCATCGACCATAGAGTTTCCCAAGATGGATGGAAAGGATTTCCATCAAATTGATAAAGTGTTGCACCTAACGCTAATACAGACTGAGACCAATTCCACATCATCCAACCGCAAGTTGTATAATAAAAAAAACGATCATGTTTGGATACATTACAATGAAGAGAAAGTTCTTTGGTATGGTTGAGTAAAACTCCCCCGCCCTGAACAATACATTTCGGAAGACCGGTTGTTCCAGAAGAAAACATAATGTATACCGGATCGGAAAAGGAAATGGAGGCGTAAGACAATTGATCAGAAGGTTTTGGTGGAGAAATTTCATTGTATCGAAATGGATTTTGTATATTCCCAAAATCTTTGATGGGCTCCACAAAATCATAAACCAAAGTTTGTTTGAATTCAGAGTTTGTTGATTTGGCCAATTGAATGGACACTTCTTCCAATTTATCAACAATTGGAATTTGTTTTCCCTTGAATAAATAAGACTCAACAGAGATTAAAACCTTAGGATTGATTTGTTCAAAACGGTCAAGAATTCCCCTAACCCCAAAATCTGGTGAAGCACTAGACCATATAGCACCTAACGAAGTAGTTGCCAACATTCCAATGGTAGATATAGGAGCATTGGGTACAAGGCCCACAACACGGTCTCCTTTTTTAACACCCAGGCCAAACAAATGTTTTTGCAATTTTAGAACTTCTTGTTTTAGTTCTGAATATTTTAATTTTTGGATCTTTCCATCTTCCGAATAAAAAACTAATGCGAAGGATTCGGGATCTCCCACTTCGAGTAAATTTTCTGCAAAATTATAAAGTGCACCAGGGAACCATTCTGAGTTTGCAAAATGAACTCCTCGTTCAATCGTCTTTTGGGGTTCTTTATGTAACTTTAAACCCGAATAAGACAACCACTCCTTCCAAAATAACTCAAATTCATCCACCGAAAATTTGTGGAAAGAAACATAATCTGAAAATGATTTCGCAAACTTGGTTTCTAAATGCCCTAGGAAACGGGATAAATTGGTTTCTTTTGAACTCGGTGTCCACAGTATATTTTGAGTCGCCATGGAGACTGATCTTCTTGGATTTGATTTTTGACGCAAGTATGATTGTGTAAAATGACTGGTAGAAAAAAATATCGCAGAAATTCTAGGGAAAATGCTGTTCAATTCCATTGATTATTTTTTCTTTTTTATCGCCTGTTATATTATCTATTGGATTTTACCTTCTCGTTTTCGAAAATATATTCTCATAATTTTTTCGCTTATCTTCTACGCGTATTGGAGCGGTTCATTTTTAATCCATTTCGTAGCATTTATCATCCTCACTCATCTCTGTGTTCTCGGTATCCTCAAAACCAAAAGCAGGATTTTTCTAATTTTGGGTGTAGGAATCAATTTGATCAATTTATGTTTTTTCAAATATTTCCTAACGTATATAAAATATTTAATGTTAGAGGGTGATTTAACCATTCCCTTTTTCCAATCCTTATCAGAAATTATCTTACCTTTAGCGATTAGTTTTTATACATTTCAAATGATAGCATACTTGGTAGATGCGTGGAGAGGAAAATTTACAGAATCTCCATTCGTTAACTTTTTATTATTCATTTTATTTTTCCCACAACTCATTGCTGGTCCCATTATGAGGCACGATGATTTTTATGATCAAATCGATCATTCTAAACTTACTTTGGATTTTGTACAAAGGGGAATACTACATATCATTTCTGGTCTGGTTAAAAAAATACTCATCGCCGACCAACTTGCAAAAATCATCAATCCTGTTTATTTGAGTCCAGGGGAATATGATGGAATTTCAATATTACTAACAGCCGTTGCATTTTCTTTTCAAGTATATGGAGACTTTTCCGGATATACAGACCTTGCGAGAGGTTCTGCTTTTCTTCTTGGATACGAAATTCCAGAAAACTTTCGTTCTCCATTTTTATCGGTCAGCTTCTCCGAATTATGGAGCCGATGGCACTACACACTTTCTTCCTGGATCAGAGATTATTTATACATTCCGTTAGGTGGAAACCGAGTTTCGGAACTAAGGTATAATATCAATACCATCATCGTCATGTCTTTATCTGGACTTTGGCATGGAAACACCTATACATTTTTTCTTTGGGGATTTTTCCATGGAGTTTTTCTCTCCATCGAACGATTTGCATTTGGAAAACCAGATCGGAAGTCAATGTCCTTCACAAAACAAGTATTTGCCGTTATATGGATATTCATAATTTTCTCTATCCTAGCTACTTTTTTTCGTATCGATACTTTAGCAAGGATCTCAGCATTCTGGTCTGCTAGTATAAACCTTACTGGCAAAATTATTTATCGCCCAGATTTCTGGGGATTAATCCTTGCGAGTTGTATTTTGCATATCATTGAATACAAAAACTATTTTAAAGACAAACTTCAAAAATATCTAAACTACTTGATTCCAATTTTCGCCCTACTTGTTTTCTTTGCTTTAGTCAAAATAGAAAGTCCTGTAGAAACATTTATTTATTTCCAATTTTGAGACAAAATATGAACCAAAAACGAATTTATCTTTATCCATTTTTTATTCTACTTTCGATTTTCATAATCGATAAATTGGTTTGTATCCCGCAATTCAGAGAAGCAGGAAGAAGAGCCTACAAGTCCGGGCAAAACGTACTCATCGGATTGCCAAAAGTTTGGGAAGAAGACAAAAAAAAACAATCAGAGAACACAAAGGTTATTGTAGTTGCAGGCACTTCTCGATCAGACATTTTTCATGAGTGGGAAAATATACCGGTAAACAAAAACACCTACCCTTTCCCGACTTACTTCGAAACCAGATCATCTATTAAAGCTTCAGAATATTTTTTATTCTATTTAATGACAAAGTCTATGATAGATTCAGACTTTAAACCAGATGTGTTATTTTTAGAATTTTCCGAAGAGATGCTAAACGAAAATAATATTTTTTCGTACAAATCTAAATGGCAAGAACTAATGTTGCACGAAGACGAACTGATTGACATCTTTCCAGCTTTTAACTTTAAATTCCAGAGAGAAATTTTAATGCGATTAGCATTTGTTTCTTATAACTATCACTTTAGTCCCATCCAAGGAATATCCAATCTAATTAAAGGCAAAACAGCAAACGATGATACGTATTTTATTGCTCTTGCTTCCTATCTAAACAAAAAGCGACCTTTCGACCCCAAATTTGTCGGTATAGAAATAGATAATTTTACACCACAAGAATACAAAGATCGAATTATTGATTATAGTGAATCCCAAAGAGAACGTTTATTACCTAATTATGCTTTTTCAGAAACAGAATATATTTTCTTAAAAAAAATCATTCAGCTTGCGGAAGAACATAATATTCCCATGGTAATCTGGGAACCTCAAGTCCACCCTTACTATAACCAACTAAGAAAATCGATTACCGGCGGTAATTTATTCGAATCTTTAGGCCCAAATTTGGTCAGCGTTAATTCAAAAAATATTCGTCTCATTTCTTTAAACAAAGGGAACACCAATTGCAAAACTTTTTTGGACAGTAGCCATGTTTCGCCAATCTGTGTGCCAGAAATTGCAGATAAGTTATTGCAAACCGCAAAGGAGATTCCAAACTATAAGTAACCGTATGAAGGCAAATTTGGAAAAACTTAAAATTTGGAGGCAATTTTCCCTATTTAGTTTTATCCTATTATTTTCTGCCAATTTTATGTACCAACGCATCGTTGACAACGAGGTCAATTGTGGTCTGATTGGCTCTCCCGAAAGTGGTTGCCCTTACGCTTTTTTAGATCATGCATTAGGTGTTAATCCAGGGCACGATTTAAACGAAGAAGGGGAACATACTGACCATGTGTGTTTTTCTTGTCCATGCAACTTCATTGTTTCTTGTTCTTGGGATTTATATCTTTCCCATATACTCATCCAACTACATAAAGTTTATATCCACCAACCTGAACTACAGATTCCTAACCTCGTAACAGTAAACAGTTTCTTCCGCCCTCCCAAACAAAACCTAACTTAGTTTATTCGCATTTTTTTGCGTGAACTCTTGGGAGGTTCCATGATTTTTAATTTTTTCCCCAAACTACAAAGAATCCCTCTTCGCTGTTTGGTTTTTATCTGTATATTCAATTTACCAATAAATCCAGAATCAAACGATTCTAATGGATATAATTGCGATAAATACAATTCTATATTCGACCTGAGTCAATGTATTGTAAGGAAACATCCTGATTATCGCATTGAAGAAATTAAACTAAAGGAAATTTCAGGAAGAAAAAAAATAGCATCCTATTACTTTCCATCGAATCCCGTTTTTACAAGTTATGCGGCCACAAGGAAAGGAGAATCTACTGGCCCCACGCTTTTGTCTGGACCAAATTCGGCAAATAACTTTCAGGTTATGGTCAACCAAGAAATTTTTACAAACGGCAAACGAGAGATAGCTGTTCAAATTGCAGATGAAGAATTCAAAGCCCAAGTCTTTCGTTTAGAATCTGTGAAGAGAATCCTAGAATTTGATGCATTAAAAAAGATGACTCGATTTCGATATCTACATTTAGAGGAAGAAAATAGTTTAAACAGCCTAAATCTTGTTAAAGAATTAAAAAAAATATCGAAAGCAAGGGTAAACGAAGGTTTATCTCCTGGGATTGATGAATCTTTATCAGAATCAGAAGAAATCCGAATTTTCAAAATTTGGAACCAAACTCATAGACTCTCAGAAAACTCGAAATCCGAATTAGAAGTATTACTTGGAATGCCGGTGGAGTTGGATTCAATTAAAATGCAATACTGGATGATGCCGAGTGATTTACCAAAAGAAAAAGTAGATTTAATTCAAATGGCCATGCAAATGCGCCCCGAACTTTCCCTTTCCGAAAAAGAAATCGAACTTGCAGTTCTTCGGCAAAATGAAGTTAGGCGCCAAAAAATCCCCAATGTTTCTCTCGGTGCTTTTGCTCAAAACGATGGATTTAACGAAAGAGTGGTCGGTGGGATGTTAACGTTTCCAATGATCATTTGGAGAGATTACGAAGGAGAAAAAATCATAGCTTCATCGAAAATAGATAATTCAAAGGAATTAAAAGAATCTGTTTCTCGCAATATAAAACAAGAAGTTTTGTTTGCTCTAACAAATTACATACACTTTTCCGAAGAAATCAAACTTTATGATGAATCAAAAATGGAACGAGCTGAATCAGATTTAAAAAATCTTCAAGAAGCCATCCGATTTGGAAAAATTAAAATCATCGATGCCATTAACCAACAACGTATTCTCTTACAAACAAAACTAAACTACTTAAATACCAAGTCGGAATTTGAATTATCTCAAATTGAATTGGTTCGTGTTTTAGGTTTACCCATCCATTCATTAGGAATGAACCCATGAAAAAACAAACAATCTTACTCCTTATCTCTTCTCTTTTCATTTTCATTTTGATTTCTATAACCATCTGGAAATTACGAGACACAAATACAAATCCTGAGACAATAGAAGAATCCAAAAATACTGTTAAGTTGCTGGAAGAAAATCGCAAAAATCTTTCCATTGAAACAGAAATTCTCAGTAACCAACCCATCCAAACGAAAATCGAACTGATTGGAGAAACAGAAGCTGTTCCTGATGCCATCATTGATGTTCCTGCAAGAATTTCTGGACGTATTACTTCGGTTTCCTTTGTAGAAGGTGATTCCATCAAAAAAGGAGAAAAATTGGCAACGATTGATTCTCCTGAACTAGCAAAACTTAGATCTGCTTATTTGGTAGCAAAATCAAAATTTACGGCTGCCGAACAAAACCTAAACAGAATCAATTCATTAGTCAAAATGAATTTGGCAGCAAAACAAGAGTTAATTGACGCAGAATCAAACTTAAAAGTGATTGAATCCGAAAAGATAGCTGCCGAAGAAAATTTACGGGCCAACGGACTTCCCATTGATAATGCTGCATCGGGAGTTTACACGGTATTTGCACCAAGATCAGGATTAGCACTTTCTAGAAATGCAATCCCTGGTTCCATCGTCTTAGGAAATCAAATTCTAACAACCATTGCAGAACTTTCGCAATTATGGTTTCAAGCAAAGATATTTGAAAATGATTTAAAATATCTTTCGGAGGGCATTTCAGGTAAAATTATTTTAAATGCTTATCCTGATTTCGAATTTGATGGAGTTTTAGAACATATCGGGGAAAAAGTAGATCCAGAATCAAGAACTGTTCATGCCCGACTTGTTTTTAAAAATAAAAATCACAAAGCCAAGATAGGATTGTTTGGAAAAGCAGTTTTAAGTGTAAACGGTAGATCTGGAATTCAGATTAGGAATGTCGCAATCCAATCTTACCAAAATCGAAAATTTGTATTTGTAGAATCACAAACAAATTTCTTTCAGTGGGTGGAAATTGAAACAGGAAGCACAAATGATGGAAAAACAGAAATTCTTTCTGGAGTGTCTGAAGGAGATAAGATTGTAACCAAAGGTGCTTTTGAATTAAAAGCAATTCTCTTCAAATCAACGTTTGGTGGGGAATAAACATGGAATTTTTAACAAAAATTGTTCAAGTTTCCTTACAAAACAGATTGTTAGTCATCGTATTCACAACCTTACTTGTATTTGGTGGAATTTATTCACTAAATCAATTAAAAGTAGATGCAGTTCCCGACATTACCAATGTTCAAGTACAAGTGATTACTACATCACCCGCCCTCTCAACCCTTGAAATAGAACAGTACATCACTTTGCCAGTGGAACGAGCCATCACAGGGATTCCAAACCTAATTGAAGTAAGGTCTGTTTCTCGATATGGATTTTCATTAATCACAGCTGTTTTTGCAGATGGAACCGATCTATGGAAAAGTAGACAATTGGTCAGCGAAAAATTAACAGAAGCATCTGAAAACATTCCTGCGATTTTTGGAAAACCCGTTATTGGGCCTATCACCACTGGTCTTGGCGAAGTATTCCAATTTACCTTAGAAAGTGAATTGCATAGCCAAATGGAACTCACCACTTATTTGAATTGGTACATCAACCCAACACTCAAAACTGTTCCAGGAATTGTTGAAGTCAATAGTTTCGGTGGAAAAACGAAACAATACCAAGTCATCGTAGATCCATTTAAAGCAGCCTCACTTGGTGTTTCATTGAACCAAATTGTGAATGCAGTACAAAGTAACAATCTTTCTACCGGCAGCGGATATATCGAAAGATCCGGCGAACAGTTGATTGTTGGTAGTGATGGTTTATTAAAATCAAAAAATGACTTTGAAAAAATTCAAGTAGGAAAAATGGGAGATGGGTTTCCTATATATTTAGATAACATTGCAAATATCATAGAAGGACCTCGGCTACGAAAAGGTGCTGCCACAGCCACAGGTAAGTCGGAAGTGGTTGGTGCCGTGACCCTTATGTTACTGGGCGAAAATTCACTAGAAGTCACAACAGCAGTAAAAGATAAAATCACCCAAATCGAAAAAACACTTCCAACTGGAATGAAAATTAAACCATATTACGACCGTTCCATTATGGTGAAAAATACTCTAAGCACTATCGTTTGGAATTTATCAGAAGGTGCTATCCTTGTGATCATCATTCTTTTTCTAATGATCGGTGATTTTCGATCAGGGCTTGTGATCGCCTCGATGATTCCGCTTGCAATGTTGTTTGCCATCAGTCTTATGTTTTTACGTGATTTACCAGCCAATTTAATGTCTATGGGAGCCATCGACTTCGGACTCATTGTGGATGGTGCGGTAATTCTCATTGAAAATTCACACAGGAGATTGGGGTTAAAACGAAAGGAACTCAAAAGAGATCTTACTGATGCCGAACAAAAAGAAACTATTTTGAATGCAACGATCGAAGTTAGAAAAGCAACCATTTATGGTGAGATTATCATAGGAGTTGTTTACATTCCAATCCTCACTCTCAGTGGGACCGAAGGAAAAATGTTTATCCCGATGGCAACAACCGTTTTATTTGCGTTACTTGGTGCATTTTTTTTGACACTCACCATAATTCCCGTTTTAGCTTCCTATTTTTTGAAAGGAGGACATATCGCAGAAGAAGAAACTCCTTTTTTCCAAAAAATCCATCATTGGTATACTCCTAAGTTGGATTATTGTTTGAGAGAATCCAAAAAGGTTACCTATTCGACCATTGGAATCTTAATTCTATCCATCTTCTTATTTTTTCGTTTGGGTGGAGAATTTTTACCTAAACTGGATGAAGGAAATTTGTTAATTGAAATTAGTCGATACCCTTCAACAACTTTAACAGAATCCTTATTATCTTCCATGAAGATTGAAAAAACCATTCTTAAAGAAATTCCTGAAATCACAGAAGTAGTTTCACGTACCGGATCCCCTGATCTTGCTATCGAACCTATGGGTGTCGAAAAAACAGATATGTATTTAGACATGAAACCAAGATCAGAATGGAATCTTACCAAATCTGAAATCGAATCTAAACTACAAGAAATCATTGAGAGGGTCGCACCTCAAGTGGCTTATGGATTGTCTCAACCGATTGAAATGCGTAACAATGAAATTATGGCTGGAATTCGTGCCGATGTCGGAATCAAAGTCTTTGGTGATGACTTAATCCAACTAAAAACAATCGCAGAGGAAATCTCTACCAAAATCAAAAACATCCCTGGTGTTGTAGACCTTAGGATAGAACAATTGTATGGACTTGAATATTTAAGAATCAAACCTAACAGAGAAAAATTGGCACGATATGACCAATCAATATTAGATGTGAATCGAGTCACAGAATCTATTTCTTCTGGAGTTCCTGCAGGGATCGTTTATGAAGGAATGAAACGATTTGAAATTGTGGTCAAAACGGACGTTGGACAAAATCCGGAACAAATCAAAAACATTCCTGTAAAAGTTGGAAAAAACACCTTTGCTCCGTTACATGAACTTTCGGAGATTCAGATTGAAGATGGACCTGTTCAGATTTATCATCAAAATCAAAATCGTTATGCTTTAGTTCAGTTTAACATTCGTGGAAGCGATATGGTTAGTACTGTCAATGCAGTTCAAACTGTGTTACAAAAAGAAATTAAATTTCCGCCAGGTTATCATTATACAACTGGAGGAGAATTTGAAAAGTTTGAATCGGCAGCAAAAACATTATATGTTGTTGTTCCAATCACACTGATTATTATTTTTTTAATCCTCTATTTTGCATTTAACGAAATATCAGCGGCAACGATCATTTTTTTAAACGTACCGTTCGCAATCACAGGTGGAATTTTTGCACTTTATCTCAGAAATTTGCCATTCAGTATTTCTGCAGGAGTGGGATTTATCGCGTTATTTGGAATTGCAGTACTCAATGGACTCGTACTGATTAGTTTCATTCGTAGTTTGGAACAATCAGGTAAAAAGAAAGAAGAAGCTGTCAAAGAGGCGGCCATATCACGACTTCGGCCGGTCCTTACCACTGCCCTACTTGCATCGATTGGATTTATACCAATGGCAATTAGCACATCACCAGGTGCTGAAGTCCAAAGACCTCTTGCAACCGTAGTGATAGGAGGGTTAGTCACAGCTAGTGCACTGACCCTCTTTGTTCTTCCTTTAGTTTATTTGAAGTTTGCAGCAAAAAAAGTTTTCATACTATCAAAAGACGCATAATCTGCTTTTTGATTATAAGCAAGACCAGGTAACCCTTGTTTTTCGGAACCTGGTCGAGTGAATCCATGAACGGCTCCTGGATGAGAAACAAAAGTGACAGGAGCTTTTGCATCAGTTACAGTTTTCACAAAGGTTTCCACGGAAGCCTTAGGTACAAATGGATCGTCTGCCCCATGATGTACTAAAACTTTACTTTTTATCTTTTTGGCACCCGTTGCCAAATTTTTGCTACCAAAAAATCCATGGAAGGATACAACTCCCCCTTTTAAATCTGCACCATCTAATGCTAGTTCAATGACTCCTCCGCCACCAAAACAATATCCAATAGCACCAATTTTACTAACATCTACATTGGGATTCGATTTTAAAATATCTAAGGCCTTATAGATTTTTTTAAGGATCACTTTTGGATCCCCATTCGCACCAGAAAGTTTTCCAGCCTCCACATGATCCTTTGCAATGATTCCTTTTCCATAAACATCCATCACAAATGCAACATATCCCAAATCAGCTAATTGTTTGGCACGTTGTTTTGGATAATCGTTTAAACCCCACCATTCATGGATCACAAGAATTCCAGGTCGTTTGCCTGTAATGGAAGAATCAACGGCGAGAAAACCTTCATACGTTTTCCCGTCCAATTTATATTCCACCGGACTGCCTGTGACTGTTGATTTAACGGGTAGTTGTGAAGTTGGCACGCTTGCACATTGAATGGCAAAAACGAGCGTAAGAATGGAAATCAGTTGTTTCATACATCTCCTGTTCTGCCAAAAGGAGGGACGATTTAGTCCCGAGGCAGAGATAGATTTAGAATTTTAATTTGAAACTGTAAAAAAGAAACCTTATTTTCTGCTTAGTTCTGTCAGAATTTCGACTTTAGAGGAAGCCAATTACTATGTTCTTTTTTGTATCCAAAATTAAAAAATTTCAATAATGAACCGATCGGTTCACAAAATACAATCATTCAATTTTTTTTGTTATACGAATATTTTTTAATCGCCTCACATTCATAAATTTTATCTTCTAATCCAAAAGGAATTTATATGATCCAAAGTAACTATTTTCAAACCAACGAAGACCTAAGAGAACATTTCGAAGATTTGATTGATTGGAATGAAATTGTACCAATCTACGAAAATCAATTTTCAGATTCCAAGTTATATTTAGAAAACAATAACCCAAAACTAGAATATGCACCATCTAATGTTGGTGAGGCGAAATCGTTTTATGAAGAAATCCTAAAATCTTGTGGTGAAATTAGTGGGATGTATGTTTCACAAGTTGCTTCTATTGTAGATTCGAAAGGACTTAAATTTGAGAATGGAAACGTAATCCACCCACAAGAGATGGTGGATGTAGTCCAAATGTATCACGATGCAGGACTTGGTCCGGCAGCTTTCAAAAGAAAATACGGCGGACTTGGAACACCAAGTATCATCAAAGCGATGATCGCTGAGTTGATGTATAGATCCGATAGTTCCATTACAATAGCAGTGGGAAGTATGGGCCTTGCCGCTATCCTAGAAGTTTGTGCAACCGAAGAAATGAAAGATGAATGGATTCCAAAATTAATTTCAGGAAACTATACGGTCACCATGGGACTATCGGAACCGGACTTTGGATCTGACTTACCAAATATCACAACCAAGGCAATCAAAAAAGATGATAAGTGGTTTCTGAATGGAACCAAAAGATTCCAAACGGTTGCTTGTGGTATCAATGGAAGTCCGGGAATCACACTTACTCTTGCAAGAACTGGAACTCAAGAAAGCGGAGCGCGAGGACTTTCTTTTTTCATCGTTGAAAACAAAAACTACGCCGTACAAGGAATTGAAAAAAAATTAGGAATCAAAGCATCAGCTACATGCGAAACAGTTTTTGAAAACAGTGAAGGCCATTTGGTTGGAAAAGAAGGTTTCGGGCTTGTGAAGTATGTTATGGGAATGCTCAACGGCGCTCGCCTCAGTGTTTCTTCCCAAGGAACGGGAATTGTCACAGCGGCTTACGAAGAAGCTCTCAAATATGCGAAGGAAAGAGTTCAATTCGGAAAACCCATTTATGAAATTCCAGCCGTACGTCGTATGTTGGACCGAATGGAAAGGGAACTGGCGGGAATGCGTTGCCTCATGGTAGAGGCAGCATATTCCGTAGATAAATACTATTGGTATGAAGATGGAAGAAAACCTACCCCAGAAGAAACAAAAACAGGAAAATTTTGGGAGAAGGTAGCAAATACCCTCACTCCTATTTCCAAATACTATAATTCTGAAATGTGCAATGATCTAGTATATGACGGATTACAAGTATTAGGTGGTGCTGGATATACAGAAGATTATGATCTTTCTAGACTTTATCGAGATGCCAGGATCACCAATATCTATGATGGAACCACACAAATCCAAGTCAACGCAGCCATTGGAGGAATCACATCAGGGATGAGCCCGACAGGTACATTTCGTGCTTACTTAGATCATCTTGCAAAAGGTTCGGAATCAAATCCAAAACTTCTAGAAGTTCGAAATCTTTTTGAGTCCATTGTGGAAACATACAAGTCGATTGAAAACCAAGAGACCAAAGAAACATTTAGTTTTGAAGTTGTCGAATCAGCAGCAAGAGTGGTAGTCGGTTACTTAATGGAAAGAGCGAAAAACAAATCTTCGAAACGAAAAGATTTACGCACCACCTGGTGCAAAGCGTTCCATGCTGATAGTTTGGCAATCCTTTCCGCAAACAAAATCAGACTCACTGAAAGATAAAAAAAAGGGTCCTCGTTTTGAGGACCCAAAAGAAAGGAAAGGGATGAACTCCCCACAATGCGCTAGTGGGAAGTCCAAAATTGTTCAGGTTAAGTGAGAGTAACGGATTTCTCTTTTGCAGGAAGGGAGATCTGGAAACTGGGTTGTGAGATCATACCTTTTGGTTCCAAATATACTTTTCGATTTCCCATTAATTTTCCCGCAATGGAATCTGGAAAAGAGTATGCAATGATTCGTTTCCAAACAGAAGCAAACTGCTTTAGGAAACTTCCTGTGTTGTAGTGTTGACCATACTTTTCACAAATTTCTTTCAATCGAGGCGCAACTTCACGATAACGAATCGCTGGCATACCTGGAAACATATGGTGTTCAATTTGGTGACTTAAGTGACCAGTCATTGTATAAAACAACTTGCTACCTTCCAAGTTGGATGAACCTTTGAGCTGTCTTAAATACCATTGTGCTTTTGTTTCACCAACGATCTCATCAGTAGTAAAGGATTCTGCATTTTCTGTGAAGTGACCACAAAAGATCACAGCATAAGTCCAAAGGTTACGAATTAAATTCGCAATCATATTCCCTAAAATGATTTTTGGAAAATTTAGTCCGGCAAGTACAGGAAACAATAAGTAATCCTTAACAACCTGTAGTTCAATTTTTTTAAAGAACACTTTCTTAAAATCTTTTAAGGATCTTTTATTTCTTTGTTTTTTGGGAATTTCTAAGTGTTCAACACGGAATCCATGTGCACCAATTCCCCATTGAAAGTTCATAGCAAGAAATAGATTAGTGAAAGGCTGTGTTAAATGAACCGGCTTCCATTTTTGCCCTTCTGTCAAACGTGTAAAATTATAACCATAATCATGGTCTTTGTTTAAAACATTCGTAAAGGTATGGTGCATATAGTTATGATAAAATTTCCACTGATGTGCATCACATACAATATCCCACTCGAAAGTTCTTGAATTGAAACGTGGATCGTTCATCCAATCATATTGACCATGAAGGACATTATGACCAAGTTCCATATTGTTGATAATTTTAGATGTCGCCAGTAACAAGGTCCCAGCTACAAAAGAAATTGGTTCAAAACTAAAATGGATGAGTCCTCTACCCAAAACTTCTGTATAACGATATGCCTTATAAATGAATCGGATATGATCTGCATCTTCTTTTCCGACTTTGGACATTACTTCTTCTCGAAGTGAATCTACTTCTTTACCAAATGCTTCAATTTCTTCGTTGTTTAACTTTTTACTAATCGTTCTCATATTTTTTTTCCTATGAATATTTCGTTTATTTTAATCTGTTTGGTGACTTGAGTTCTCGAGATCTAAAGCTCTAATTCCAAATTTGATTCTGCACGAGAGATACAAATCTGAATATTCTCTTCACCTAACTCAGATACTTCGCCTTTAGATAAATCAGTCACAGAACCAGCAGATTTTTTACAAACACAAGTATGACAAATCCCCATCCGACATCCACTTGGCGGATAAATTCCTTGGTCTTCTAGTTCTTCGAGAAGAGAACGTTCCCCTTTTACTTGAATTGTTTTGTGACTCAAAGAGAGAAACACATCGACTGTTCCCGTTTTTTTGACTTTCAACTGCGATTGGCCCGGCAAAAGAAAAAGCTCGGACTTTACTTCATTTCCTTCTAAAAGGGATAGAGCTTTGGTTTGCATTGGTCCTGGGCCACAAACATATACTGAATACGATTTAATATCATCAGTATATTTCTGTAAAATTTCTTTGGTCAGAAATCCTGAATCAAAACCTTCACGAGGAACGTCTGAAAAAATATAACGAATCTCTAAAAAGCCAGTTGCTTTAACTATTTCTTCTAATGAAGAATGTAGGATGATGTCTTCATAGGACCTAACAAAATACAAAAGAGTGACTTTTCCTTTGAATTGGTTTGCCTGCAATTGTTTGAGGATGGAATGAATCGGAGTGATTCCACTTCCACCAGCCAAAAATAAAATTTTAGAAGGTAAAACCTTTGGAAGAACAAACTCACCCGATGGCTCTCCGAGTTCCAACAAATCGCCTTTTTTAATATTCTGATTGATAAAGTTGGAAACAAGACCACCTGCTTGGCGTTTGACGGTGATACTAAGATACTTTTCACCAGGGAAGGAAGACAAAGAATAAAACCGAGTGACACGTCTACCTGCGATTTCAATAGTCACTGGCACATGTTGGCCCGATACAAATCCTTTCCAAAGCCAATTGGGTTTTAAAACCAATGTCTTTGCATCTGCCGTTTCTTCGCGAACAGCAATGACCTTGGCTTTGACCGTAGTCACCGAAAATCGGGGATTGATTTCTCCTAATAGGAAATCTGCCCAATCTCCTGGTTGGAGGAATTTTAAAAATTCCTTGGGTTGGTTGTAGATAAAAGGAAAGGTTTTCATTTTCGCCTCATGTTTCGCATTTAAGTGAACACTCGTTCACAGAGATATCTAATAGTGTTAATTTACGTCGTTAGCTATGTCAATCCCTAATTCTCCATTTAGTCCTTGCTTTTTAAAAAAAAGTGAACAATCGTTTACTGAATTCACGCCATGAAACTCAACAAACGCTATGCCCAAAAGCTTCGTACCCATAGCAATCTGCTCGATGGAGCTTTGCGACTGATGGGAGAAGAGAAAGGCCTAGGTGATTTAAGCCTTCGAGAAGTGGCGGGGGAAGCAGGAATCGTTCCAGCCGCCTTCTATCGGCATTTTAAAAATATGGAAGAGCTCGGTTTGTCACTTGTGGATGAGTGTGGAAGCCGAATCCAGACAATTGTAGGGGATGCTCGCACCAAGGGAGCCTATAAGTCAGCTTTGCAACTTACGATTGGATTTTTCTTTGATTATGTTACGAATAACCGTTCCCTCTTTCGTTTTATCGCCAGGGAAAGAACCGGTGGGAACCGAAAGATTCGGGAAAAAATTCGTGAGTCGATGAAATCAATCGCAACGGAACTTGCAAAAGATATGCGAATGCCAAAAATGATTCCTGTCGAAGACATCCAATTTGCATCTGAATTGATTGTGAGTATTTGTTTTCAAATGGCTTCCGATTTTTTAGATCTGTCAACCGAAGCCCACTCAGAGATGAGAAAATTAAAATTGCAGACGATCAAACAAGTGCGATTGGTTTTTATCGGTACCATCCGAGGAAGAAAACGAAAAGATAAGTAAAATTAAATCTAAATTAATAGATTTAGTTTTTATCTGATTGATGTAATGGGAAAGAAATCATGATGTTAAGCCCTTCCCCTTTTTTAGAAACAGAGGAAAGGACTCCTTTTAACTGAGAAGTGAGACTACGAATTAGTTCATAACCGAAATGATTTCCTTTTTCGATGTTCACTGAATCCGGTAAACCTTCTCCATCATCTCCCACTGACAAAATGATATTTTCGCTGGAACGTGACAAGTGGATGCGAACATCACCACCTTTTTCATTTGGATATGCATACTTTAAGGCATTTGTCAAAAGTTCGTTTAGGATCAAACCAAGTGGCAAAGTTCGTTTTAAATCCAAACGAATTTCTTCTAACTTAACATCAAATCGGATTTTTGTAGGATTCAGAACAAAAATATCATGAAGGCTAAACACTAAATCTTCAATGTACTTACGCAAATCAACAGATTCCAAATCTTCCGATTGGTATAAATTTTCGTAAACCTTGGACATGGACATGATTCTGGATTGCGCATTTAAAAACGATTGTTTGGCGACGTCGTTTTCAACTTTAAAAGATTCTAAATTCAAAAGTCCTGAAATGATGGCGAGGGTATTTTTAACCCTATGTTGTAATTCTTTTAATAAAACATCTTTTTCTTCCAAAGATTTTGCGAGCCGGTCTTCGATATCTAAAATTTTTGTGACATCTAAATTGATCCAGAGAATGAACCTTTCTCCTGCAATTTCAAAGGCCTGGCTGAATACCATAACATCAAATTTTTTACCGTCCGAATGCGTGACAGACATTCTTTCGCCTGCCATCCGACCTTTTTCTTGATAAATTTGTGTTAGACGTGCAAGTTGTTCGGGATTACTCCAGGCCTCAAACTCTGTTGTTTTTCTGCCAATGACCCTTGTTTTTTCCAACTGGAAGATGGTTTCCATGGAGGAATTTATATCCAAATAGGTTCCATCTTTGACTGTAGAAATCGCCATGGCAATGGGACTGAGTTGAAATACCTTTGCATAAAGGCTTTCCCCATCTTTGGGTGGAACCATAACAGGTGCATTGGGTGTTTCTCTAAATACAATCACGACTCCGCTTAAATTCTTTTCAGAATCTAAAATAGGGGATATTGTTTCTGTAACATGTGTTTCGCGACCGCTACGAGAAACGATAATAAGATCATTTCGCCTTTCCGTTTTTTCGAGTCCACTTAAAGCATTTAGAAAGGGATAGGAAACCCGAGTTCTAGCTTCTGCCTGAATTAAATATAAAAATGAAGAAAGGTCTTTTTCTAAAACTTCTGATTTGCGATGCCCCAACATATCCAGAGCTTTGTGATTGATTTCACGGATTAAACCTTCAGGGGAAAGAACAATCACACCATCTCCCATAGCTTCAAAAGTAATCCGAAGTTCTTTTTCTCGAAATGCTAACGATTGTTCCGCTTGGTAAAGTTTGAGTGCAGATCGAATCATACATTCGATGATATCAGGGCTGGAAATTTTTGGAATGAAACCGTAGTGTTTTATTTTGCAAACACGATCCAGAATTTTGTTATCTGAATAACCACTAACAAATAGAATCGGAATCTCACGATACGAAAGAATTTTTTCAGCAAGTTGGATTCCATCCATTCCATCGGAAAGATTTATATCCATAAGAATCAAATCTACTCTTTCACCTGACGTGATGTAGTTGTATGCATCGTTTGTATTTGATACATACTGCACGGAATACCCTTTATTTTTGAGGAATTCTGACTGTGAAATAGCCAATATGGCTTCATCTTCCACAAGCAAAATATGACCTAAACTATGTTTGAGTTCCGTAAATGGCATAGAGTGTTCTATCGATTTTCATAATGAGGCGGTAGAAAAGCAATCGATTAAGATGATAAATTTTTATGAAAAAAAACGAAAACATCTGCAATAAAAACCAACGGCGACTGTTGAAGGTTAAAACTTTTTGATTGCGAATCTGTCTTATGAAGAATGGATTATGTCGATTTTAAATCACAAACGAATGTTTGTTGACATAAATTTTACGTAAGAAACCAAGCTACGAAGTTTTTTTCTATCAAACGTTCTTTTTTCATATTAGACTTATAGGGACGAATCACCCGATGAACTAAAAACCTTTGCTCGTTTTTGAAAACAAAGAAGAGAGAGAGAAAAACTAAGGATTAGTACCTAACTATTGTTACAAATTAAGATAAGTCTGAGTTTTCATCTGGTTCGAAGAACGCAAGATTTTCAGGCCCCTCATGGATCACAATCCGGCGGATTCTGCCATCAGAAGATTTGACATCTGACTTAAGACCTGCATAAAACCAACGAGCTACATTCTCAGAAGTGGGATTGACCCCTTTAAAATCGGGATGGTCATTGATCAAGATATGATCAATGGAATGGACTAACTCGGAAAGGCGGGTTCTTGCTGTTAAAAAATCATAAGAAATGCCATCTGGACGAATGTTTGTATTTCCCTCCAAAAATACCTCCACCTTCCAGGAATGCCCGTGGATGGGCTCATCTGAGCCGTCGGCAAAGTACTGGTAGAGGAAATGGGCGGATTCAAACCTTCCCTCAATTCGGACATAAAATTTCCCGTTTTCTTGGGTAAACATTCCATTGACGAATAGAGCATAGTCCAATATTTGTATAGTAATTTCCTTCCTGAGGGTTCTTAAGATGACCGAAACAACAAAACCGCGCTTTTTTAAAGAAATGACTGTGGGCGAAGCGATTGCAATCCATCCAGAAGCAGGGCTTGTTTTCTCCAGCTACCATTTAGGTGGATGTTCACACTGCTCCATTAACGAAGTTGAGACAATTGAACAAGTTTGTATGGGTTATGGTGTAGAAGTAGACACTCTCATCGATTCCCTCAACAATCTTTTCTCTGAAGAATAGACCAAATTTTCACTTCCACATTGTAAGGGCCCTTGTTCGGCCCACGTGTTTTTTTATCCCACCCCAAAACATAGTTTCGTAGGTCAACGATGGCAAAACATTTTGTACGTTTTCAATATAAAAATAAAATTGATTGGGGAATGGTTAGTGGAGAAAAAATCTTTCCTTTACAAATCGGTGATCTCTCCACCAAGAATTTGTTAGTTGGTCTTCAAAAGAAAAAAATCAAAACTCCAACAAAAATCCCATCGCAGAAAATCATTCCCCAAAACAACATTACGATTTTGTCACCAATCACAACTCCCTGCCAAGTGATTTGCCAAGGGGCTAATTATAAAAAACATTCTTTAGAAGCTGGGCTCAATCCTAAATCAAAAACATATAATTTGTTTTTTACTAAGTCCGATTTGTCTATTACCACTGCTATTGGCGATGTGATTCGACCAAAACATGTTGAACTATTAGATTATGAAATCGAATTGGGAATTGTATTTGGAAAAGAAATCAATGAAGAACTTGATTTGCATTCTTACAACCCAAAAGAATATATAGCGGCTCTTTTCATTGCCAATGATATTTCGGCAAGGGACATCCAACTTCGACAATTACAATGGTATAAAGGCAAATCTTATAGAACTTTTTTTCCTGCCGGACCCATTCTAGCTGTATTAGAGCCAAATGATTTTGATCAAATCGATTCGTTAGAATTAAACTTAACTGTCAATGGGCAATTAAGACAATCCGCAAAAGCAAACCAAATGGTGTATCCACCAAAAGAAACTATTGCCGAACTTTCTGGGTTTTCTCGTATTCAAGTTGGAGATGTTTTATTAACAGGAACACCTTCTGGTTGTGCGCTTAAGGCTCCAGGAAAACTAAAACAAATATTTGCAAGTTTTTTACCTGAACACAAAAAGTGGGAAGTTTTTATCAAAGGACAAAAAAAACGAAAAGAATATTTACAACCTGGCGATGTTATCAAAGCAAACATTCGCACTCCCGATGGAAAAATCAATTTGGGAGAACAAATCCTTCAGGTGAAACAAGGATCAATTGATTGGACAACCTAACCTATAGCATACCGGGACTATTATTTCCAGCAATCTCTTTACTGATGCTCGCTTATACCAATCGTTTTTTTGGATTAGCAAAACTTTCCAGGCAACTTCTCAGCGAATACGAATCTTCAAAGTCAGAGATTTTAGAAAAACAAATTCACAACTTACGTTTTCGCATTACATTGATTTTATATGCTCAAAGTGCGGGAATCTTTAGTTTGATTTTATGTACTTGTTCGATGGGTATGATTCCGTTTTATAATATAGTGGCTTGGGTTTTATTCGCCTCATCACTTTTATTTATGGTGATCTCACTCATTTTAGCACTGATAGAAATTCATTTATCAGTGATTGCCTTAGACATTGAAAGGAATTCGATATTAAATTCAGGATCTAAATGAAATCACTAACTTACTAAAAAAGATTGAATGGAGATTTTTCCATTCAATCAAATGGTTTCGATCTTTAGTTATTATTGAAAGATCGTTCTACCTAAAGAATCTATATTAACATTATTACTAGTACAGTCTCCAGAACCGACTGTATTATTTACTGGAGCAACAACTCCAGCTCCTGCACTATAATACGATCTCATAACAAAACCTTGCCCATTGGTAGTGGTTGCATTCATTGAAAACAAACATCTGCCACTGATCGTTGGAGCTGCGCCGGCGTTGACAGTGGCACAACTATTTGTTGCATGGTAAGTGCCTCCGGCACCACAAAGTGCAGCAGTATGTGTGCCACCTGCTAAAAAGTCAAAACAGGAACTTCCACCGGCATTGGTTAGAAAATTACAACTACTTCCACTACTGACTAATGTTGGATTATTGGCAACCTGTACCCTTACGGTTCCTCCAAATGTTCCCGATACAAAATAGTTTTTTACCCTAACACGATATGTACCGATTGCCAAATTTTCTTTTAAACGTTCTCTACTAGCACCAGCTGGATTTGTATCCGTTGCGCTGAGGACTACTGTCCCGGCTGCATTTGTTAGTTCTAAAACCAAATCGACAGTACTCGTTGTTGAAAATGCTGTGATGATATGATTCCCTGCAGATGTAACATTTAAATCAAAGTCAAGCAAAGGTCTGAGAGAAATAATCGTTCCATTCGATGACGTTCCATTAATCGCAATACTTCCACTTGTAGTAGGAATTGCTTTACACCTGTCGGTGGTCGAAGTTTGATCTAAATTAAAAGCACTTACACATAAAAAGCCTGAAGCACAATTAAAATTCGAAGTGCACGAAGCACCATCAGTGCCCGTTCCAGTTGATGCACTACTTCTAGGCGAAGCGAGTAACAGTAATAATAAGGAATCTTCCGCTGAAGTGTCTGGCTTTGACGAAGAACAATTTAGAACAAAAATAAATAATATTGTGAACAGAGTGTAGATTTTCATAGTGGAACTTTACGCATTGAAAAGTTAACAATCGTATATCGTCAACAACTTTCTGTTAAACTTTCGATTTGAATCGTTTAAAATAACATAGTCTCTGTTACACTATTGAAAGCAAAATGGATACATTTGCCTTAAAGGGAAATCCCTCAATCCCCTCGTTCTACTGAATGAATCAGTTTCTAGAAAAATGAAACTAATCTGGCTGGCGTTGGTTTTTTAAAAATATCTAGTGAAATGATTCTATCTCTTACAGATGGACATTCCTATTGCTTAGGCAAAAAATAAGGATTTTAAATTCGAATGACAATTTTTCCAAAATGGGATCCGGATCGTAAGTATCGGATTGCTTCGGCTGATTCTTCTAAGGTAAACACTTTATCAACTACCGGTCTTAGGCCAGAAGTCTGAATTGCTTGGTTCATTTCGATGAAGGCTTTCCTTCCACCGACAACTAGACCTTGGATTTTTAAGTTGTTCATCACAGCTGGAAGTAAATTGAGTTCTCCTGATTTACCGGCAAGAATCCCAATCAAATGGATTACACCAAACGGACGACAGGCTGCAATGGATTGTTCTAGAGTCCCGGCACCACCTACTTCAATGATATGATCGGCTCCAACTTTTTCTGTAATCCGACGAACTTCTTTGCCCCACTCGGGTGTTTCTTTATAATTAATTAAGTAATCAGCACCTAACTCTTTGCCTCGTTCTAACTTTTCATCACTAGAGGAAGTGAGAATGACTTTGGCTCCCGCCAACTTCGCAAACTGCAAGGCGAAAATAGACACTCCACCTGTTCCTTGTACCACAACAAATTCACCTGGTTTTAATTGGCTGAATTGAAATAGACCAGACCAAGCGGTGAGAGCCGCGCAAGGTAATGTGGCAGCTTCTTCATACGACAAATGAGAAGGAATTCGTACAAGTCCGGTTTCAGGAACTAAAGCAAACTCGCGTAAGGTGCCCAGAAGTGGGCCACCGATTGTATGACGCATTTCTGCATGGGTTGCTTCTTTTGCTATCCACTTGGGTGCAAACGTGAGAAGAACCCGATCTCCCACTTTCCATTCGTTGACTTCTGAACCAATCGCAACAACCTCGCCTGCACCATCACTACAGGGAACCAAAGGGAGTGGAAATTTAGGATTGTATTTACCTTCGACAACTAAAGAGTCTCGGTAGTTTAAAGAAGCTGCATGCAACCGAACGAGCACTTCCGTAGCACCCGGACTAGCAGGTTCCGGAACCTCTACAATTTTTAAATGATCCAAACCAAAATGACTGACCTGTGCTTGTTTCATTGTTTACCCAAAAACCCTTCTGATTAAAAATATAACAAAGATAATGCGAATTACTTATTTAAAACAATTTCGCCTTTTTCATTTAAAGGGAAAAATGGATTGAAGGCTACTTCAAAAATATGGCCATCAAAGTCTTTAAAATATCCGCTATACCCTCCCCAAAATACTTTTTGTGGTTCTTTCAGAATCGTTGCACCTAACGCGCGCACCTTATTGATTACAACATCAACTTCCGCCTCACTAGTCTGGTTTTGTGCAAGTGTAATTCCTGAAAACTCTTGACGTTTTTGAAAAGGGATTCCTATGTCTTCAGCCAAAGCCTCTTCACCAAACAGAGAAAGTACGATCGTACCAATTTGGAAGAAAGCAACATTATCGTTACTTTCTTCTGATCGTTTCCAACCAAGACCCTTTTCATAGAAGTCGATGGAACGTTGTAAATTGGAAACACCCAGGGTGACTAAATTGATTCGTGGATACATAAACGAACTCCTTTTGCGAAAATATGAACTTTAGAGAAATTAAAAATATGAAAGCGGGATTTGGATTCACAAAACAAAGGTTTCATGGTAGATGGAGCCATTGGGTGGCGGGTGGATAACCCCACCCAGTCTAAATAGGGCGGGGACATGTACTCTAAATACACACTTGGAAAAAATTACTTCTTTCCAAGTCCTGTAGTTTTTGCACCAACGAGGATTGACATGTTTCCTGCTGGGTGTTTGTTTTCTCTCATCAATTGGTGGCACTCACCTGTTTGATCGAAAGTAAAAGTTTGTGCCAATACTGGATCCACTTTTTTATCAATCACCAATTGGTTGAGGTCACGACAGTTGTCGTCGTTTGCGAAGTGAGAACCTTGCAGACGTTTTTGTCTCATCCACAGATAACGTAAGTCAGCTGTTGCGTTAAAACCAGTCGTTCCAGCACAAATCACAACCATACCACCTGTTTCACAGACAAATACGGAAGTCGGAAGTGTGGTTTCACCTGGGTGTTCAAAAACGATTTGAGGGTTTTTGCCTTTTCCAGCAATGTCCCAAATTGCTTTACCAAACTCACGTGCTTGTTTGGTCCATTCAACAAATGCTTCTGGTTTGTTGATATCAGAAGTAAGTCCACCCCAATGTTTAAACTTGTTACGGTTGATCACACCAGCAGCACCTAAGTTTTTACAAAAATCAATTTTGTCATCAGAAGAAACAACAGCGATTGGAATTCCGCCAGCTGCTTTTACAATTTGGATTGCCATAGCACCTAGTCCACCTGCTCCACCCCAAATCAAAACCACATCACCTGGTTTTACATCATTTGGTTTCCAGTGGTGTAACATTCTATAGGCGGTTGCAGCAACTAACATATAAGCAGCGGATGCTTCCCAAGTTAGGTGTTGTGGTCGAGGAAGGCATTGGTGGTCTTGTACTTTGCAAAATTGTGCAAACGAACCCCAGTTAGATTCATATCCCCAAATGATTTGGGAAGGTGCATACATTGGATCTTTACCAGAAAGAACCCATGGATCTTTTGGATCCCACATTGCACAATGGACAACAACTTCATCGCCCACTTTTACATTTTTAACTTCAGATCCAACTTTGTAGACAATCCCAGAAGCATCTGATCCACCAATGTGGAATTTTTCTGGTTCACCTTTTTTGTTACGAGCTGCGATCACATCAACAGGATATCCTAAAGCTGCCCAAACATTATTATAGTTAACACCGGCAGCCATAGTGGCTACGAGAACTTCGTTCGGACCGATCTCCGGAACATCAATGACTTCTGACTGGAAAGAAGTTTTCGGTTCGCCGTAACGTTCCGGGCGAATGACCTGCGCGTGCATTTTTTTGGGCACAACTCCAATAGGAGGGAGTTCCCCTACTGGTACGATTTCTACGTTGCTCATAGATTACCTTTTACGATTAAAATTTATAGAGTTTCTTAGAACGTTTTAAAAAAGGCATCAGATGTCAATCGCTTCCCCACTCCATGGAGAAGGCAAAAGTCCATGCAGATTGATAGAGTCGATACTCACGATCCCTTTGTAACGGGTACCGATAGGCTAAACTCATGTTGTATTTCTCAGAAAAATTCCAAGAAAACCCAGCGCTCGCCTCCGTAAAATACGATGGGTTCGCTTTATCTTTTTCTTTTGAATAATCCACACCATTATAGGGATTACGATACAAGAGACCAGTAAAGAGAGAAATTTCTTGCATCAAATAATACGTCACATAAGCGGAAATAAGAGTCGTTTTTTTGAACTCATACTCCGGTTCAGGAGGAGAGGCAGAAGGTTTTCTATAGTAGTAAGGAATTCCATCATTGTCTTGTAAGTTGTTTGGTTGGGGACGAGAAAGTGGATTTAATCCACCAATCTTAGTTACAAAAGACCACTTCTCATACAAATACCCAAGTTTGATAAACCCAGAACCTGTATAATAATTTCCACCAGTGAATCGGTCTGTGTCAGGTCCACTGGGAAAACCAACAGAACCCTCGATCACAAAAAAGTAAGGTTTATCTAAATCAAAGAAAGGTTGGAATTTAAAACCAAGATAAGTTTTTCCAATCCTTGCTGCATCCTCTCTTCCTCGTTGTTGGTAATAATTCCAAGGCACAGAAGCATTCAGTGCAAATCTTCCATCGAAAAAATTCATCTCCGCAAAGGCTGTGGTTGTGAAGAGATGGCTATTCTCACGAGTGGATTGGTAATAATCTTGGGTCATTACCAAATAGTTAGTTGGTTTTTCCCTCTTTCCCGTAAATGGATCCACAAATCTTGCGGTGGCATTCGGACTATCCGACGAACCAGTGTGATGTGAATGAATCGATTGAAAAGAAATTATAAAAAGAAATAAAACTAAAACACTTTGTTTCATCGTTCCACTCCAGGGAAACAACCAGGAAAACTAAAAACAATATCTTCTGCTTGGAGATTCTGCAATAGAATATTGTATAAAGTCACATTCGAAACTTTTGAAATGATGACAGGCCCAGCCACGAGAGATAGTTGCTCTAAAAAGCGGACGGGAGTTCCTGAAACGGTGCGATCCTGAAAAAGTGAGGAAAGAGAGAATAGAATTTCTATATTTCCGCTTCTCCCCAGTTTGATTGGGATTTTGCATTTAGGAGTGATGGATTTATTTCCTTGTGAAAACAAAATTGTCACATCTTTTGCTCCCACTGTCATCCGAATATAAATCTCTTCCCAACTCACATTGGCCACTGCCACCACTCCTAATGGCATACTCGAAATCCTTGTGTTTGGAAAAAGAAAACTAGCTCCCGTTTCCATTGTGCTATTGTAAGCTGTAATATTAGAAATCGTTCCTGCTGTTAAAAAAGGATAAGACTTTCCATACAAATCATCTGCTGGCAAATCGAGAGGCACCGTATACGGGGTATGTGTTTTTGCTGTTGCGTTAGAACTTTTTTCCGAACCAGAAGTAGAAACACCTAAAACTTGGTTAGGAGGATTGATGCGATAGGTTCCCGTTTCCCAGGTTATATAAGAACTACTTTGTATTGTAATATTATATGTTGTAGGTGTAGGGCTCGTTAAACTAAATTGGTTTAGGTTATCATCCGCTTGGTCATCATAACTTCGAAGATTCGTACCCACCGCTACCGTTTGGTTGTTATTAAAAAAGATTAAGTTTTGAAGGATTGTTTCTTTTTCTTTGTTACTATCCCCCACCGAACCAAAGGTACAGTGAGAGAAAAGAAGAGGCAGAAGAAAGAACAAAATCCACTTACAATGACTTTGTTTCATCAAAAGGGACTCGCAAACTTAGGATTGGTTAAGAACTCATCGTCCGTAAGGGCCAAAAGGAAATTCACCATGTCATCTCGTTGAGAATCGCTAATGGTAAATGGCCGAATGAGTGCCCCATCTTTCCCACTATGAGCCTGCCCACCCGAACGGTAGTGATCCACCACTTGCGTCAGCGCATCTCTGGCACAATCAATCTTTGTTTTCCCAGCAGCAGCACCTGCGGCTTTGTCAGGATTGTTGGCATCAGCACACATAAAAATACCATCATGCATGTAAGGGTAAGTAACCCCAATATTACGCAATGATGGAGCACGAAATTTTCCCGTATCAGATGCAACTCCCGTTAAATCGAATAATCCTCGTTTGTTGCTCGGAAGTCCGGCGTAATAAGCATCCGTGTGAATTCCGTTGCTATGATAAAAGAATTCTTCCGTTGCCCCACCATGAAAAGATGTGTCCGTAAAATTAAACCCCCCATGGCAATGAAAACATTCTGCCGTTTCACCATTAAATAAATTGAGTCCTCTTACTTCAGAAGCAGTTAAAGCTGATCTGTTATTTCTAAACGTGTATTGGTCATATCTGGAGTTTCCAGAAATCATCGATCTTTGGAAACTAGCAAGGGCATATCGTACATTTTGTTCGTTAATTCCAGAACCACCGAAAGCACGTTCAAACATTGGCGGGTAAATAACATTGGACGATAGTTCATTTAAAAAATTATTATTTTGTAAACCTAGTTCTACCGGTGATTCTCCAAACATGGGAGCACGGGCTTGCAGTTCCAAACTTGTCATTTTAGGATTACTCCAAGTAAGTCTAGGCATATAGGCTACATTAGAAAGATGTTGCGCGTTTCTTGGATGGGCTTGGTTTGTAATCCCACTGGGAAAATCCTTTCCATCTGCAAATGCCAAAGATTGAAAATGGCAACTGCTACATGCCATTGTTCCATTTCCAGAAAGTTTCTTTTCATAAAACAAAAACCGACCGAGTTCTACTTTCGCCTTCGACATAGGATTATCAGATGGAACATTTGGCACAGGGAAACCAGGTGGTAAATCCCAAACCCAGTCGGAAGCAGTTGCCAAGATCCCAAGAGCAGCTAACAACATATCATCATTGTTTTCTTTTTTCTGGAACGGAAAAATGTTACAACCAAACAAAAAAACAAATAAAACAAACAATGGAAAATGAAAATACTTCATATTTGTATCCTATCAAAAACTAGGTTGGTATTAAAACACCAACCTAGGAAAAAATTTTTATTTAAGACTAAACACTCGTTGTGTGATGGAACTATCAACTGCTCCACTACTAATATTCAATCCAAAAGCTTGGACTAAGGTATCACAAGGTGCTGCAGTTCCCGGCATACACATACCCATTGCGCCAAAGGTATGTCCTGTGAGTAACTTATCTACATCAAAAGAAATCTTTTGATTACTTGCGGAAAATTGACCTGTCAGAGTAATCGAAGCTCTGTATTTTTTTGAACAATTACCATAATTAGGCGCTCCACTACAAGTAGTCGACCCAAGATGTAAAAGAGTATAATCAGTTCCATTATAACTAAACTCAATATTTGCATGTTTGTATCCACTTGTCCATGCCCAATACATAGAACTAACATTAAGTGGTGCCGGTTGGACATTTTTATCTAAATGATTTAGTGCCTCAGGAACCCCCACAGAAAATTGAACTCCCGTATATGCTCCAGGTGCGACACTACCCGATACCTTGGTATTTGTTTCTGCAGTTTTAGAAGTTTCTAAATCAACAAGCGCTACACCATTGGATTGCCAAACATTGTCTGTTGACAACGACACATCCGATGTTGAGCCATCTGCTCTTATTAGCTTTACCTCAGAAATAAACATCCGGAAATCACTAAATCTAACGGTTCTTGCATCTGCCAAAGTATTGGAACCAGAGGTAATTTTTTGTCCATTCGCAAGTGCCTCAAACTCTAGATTCACAGCTTGTGGCATAGCCAAAGCCAACAGTGCCAATGTTTGGTTGTCATCTGATTTGGAATTCGGATCGCAGGAAATAACTCCCAACACCGAAAGGAAAATAAAAAATTTCTTAAATATATTCATAAATACCTAATATTCTAAAATACTGTTTTTGATTTGGATTTGATTGAAAGGATGAAAATCATTCATCCTTTCAATATACTAAATGTGAATTTTAAGAATTTAGATACGTGGTGGTCTTAGTAAAGTGGGGATTTTTCCATCCAGAAGAGTGGAAGGAGACTCAGTCATTGTATAAATGGTATCAGAAGAGGGAACCAATTTCATTGCTAAATTGGGCCTATCCATCGTTTGGTGATGGGTTCGTAAATTAAGGGCATCTTTTTTTTGTTTTTTGCAGGAACAAAGATGGGCCTCTCCCGATTTTGCATCGTGGCAACTCGGTTTGAGAGTTTCTTCCGAACTGTTCCCATGGTCATGCGAGGAAACCAAGGAAGTGGAAGATTCTCTGTCTTCGGAAAAAAGTTTATCTTCTGCATTCCCATGTTTTTCCTTTTTGGATCCATGGTTGCACTGGCAGATTTTTGACGCAGACTCTACGCAATACCCTAGTAGCCCACTCCCTAAAAATAGGAATTGGGTACAAAGGAATAGGGCCAAACTACCGGCAATCCACCGTCTAAAGAACATCCACCCCATCTTTGGTCACCCAACCCAAAAATCGAGCCATTTTTGGACAAATTTAGTGTCCCCCCTCCTGGACTTTGAAAACATGGTATTGGAACCAATGCAAACGAGCTAGAGGCCATCAGATGAAACGTACGGAACTAGAACGCAGGGAAAGAGAACTGCGAAAGGCAGAAAAGAAAAAGATCCTACCTGGTCAAAAAGAGGCCATGAGTGTAGGGGATTACATTGACGCCCTTTTTGGAATGTTTCGTTATGATTCGGATGAGATTTTTAATGCATCCGATGACGAAAACATTTTAGAACTTCTGGAAAACATGAAAATGGAACACCCAGAAAAACAATGGGATGTAATCATCCGCAAAGCAGTCAATAAAACCAAAGTAGAACAAAAAGAAAAGGCTTACGATTCCCTTCGTATCCTTGCAGGAATTCCTGCAGTCACTGCTTAAATCCTTTTTTTTCGAAAACAAACAGATTTACAAAGGAAGGTCTTCGTCTTATACTTGTGACCTTCCTGTATGAAACAGACATTCACCTTCATTCTGTTATGTCTCTTTTATACAAACCTCTTTGCTGACACAAAACTTTGCCCAAACACAACTGCTGTTACACTTTCTTCCATTCACGGTGAGACTTTCGATCTTTCCAATCATCTACTTTATTTTTCGAAAAAACCACCCATCCATTCTATCACCGAAGTTTCAAACCACTTTCATTCTTTTCCTACAGAAAAATCAGAAGGTATCATTCCAAATTTCGGAAACACTGACAAACAATATTGGTTTTGTTTTGTCATCCATAATGATGGAACAAATAACAAACGAATCATTACCTTTATCAAATACCCGCTATTGGATGATGTTAAATTTTTCACCTTACGAGAATCAGGTGAAATTTTAGAAAACCAACAAGGAAGACTATTCCCTTTAAAAAACAGAGAAAGGGACTACAGAGGGTTTAGTTATGCTTCTGATTTATTACCTAATGAAACTGTCACTTATTACGTAGGAGTCAAAACAGATAGTTCCATGTCGGTTCCACTCATGGTTGCAGAGGAAAAAGATTTTGATAGTTTTGCTTCTTTGGACACCCTACTACAAGGATTTTTTTTTGGGATTGTGGGAGTGATGACTCTTTACAATCTTTTTGTATACTTCATGGTTCGAGACAAAGCATATATTTTTTACGTTTTGTATTTATTCGTTGCAGCCATTTGGTTTCAACTTTCCTTACAAGGTTTATTGCCAGTTTATTTTTTCCCAAACTCTCCTGAACTAGTATACAATACACATAACCTGCTTTACTTTCTTTTTTTACTAACTTGTTTTCCGATGAGTATTACCTTTATGAACTTAAAGGAAAATGCTCCACTCATACACAAATGGTTTTTGGGATTGATGATCATCCCTATTGTTAGCCTTTGTTTACTTCCTTTTTTACCTTATCGATTGATGAACAGAGCTGGTGATATATTTTCGTTTTTACTCGCTTTTTATGCTCTATTTGTTTCTTATTACATTGCCTATATCAAAAAATTTCCGCCTGCAAGATTTTACTTTTACGGTTATTTTATGGTGATCATTGGAGGGCTTGCCACAGTTCTCAAATACATGGGTTTTTTCCCAGTCAATGCCTTCACCGAAAATTCCTTCCAAGTGGGTATGGCCATTGAAGTGTTACTGATGGCCTTTGGTTTGGGTGATCGGATTTCAGTAGTTCGCAAAGAAAAAGACAAAATCCAATTCAAAGCAGAAATCAACAAACAAAAGTTAATCGCCTATGGAAAAGAACTCAAATTAGCCCAGAAACTACAAGAATCCACTCTTCCCCAAGTCCTTCCTAAATTTCCAGGCCTCATCATCAAAACTGGATATTTTCCTGCTTCATTGGTGGGTGGAGATTTTTATGATCTCACAGTTTATGGCAAACATCAGATTTGCGGACTCATTGCGGATGTCACAGGACACGGTGTACCGGCTGCGATAGAAGCGGCTATGTTAAAAATTGCCTATATGCAAACCTTAGCCTTTGCCAATAAACCGGGAAAAGTATTGGAGAGTATAAACGTATCACTCGTTGGTAATTATAAAAACCAATTATTAACAGCAAGTGCCATCTTTATCGACTTAGAACAAAAACAATTAAAAGTAGCAAATGCAGGTCACCCCGCCTTATACAAGTTCAACGAAAGTTCCACTTTCATAGAAGTCATTCGACCCAATGGCAAACTCATTGGATATTCAAAAGAAGTTCAGTATCCAGAAGAAACTTACAAACTAACCTCTGGAGATAAAATTTTACTTTTTACCGATGGAATTTGGGATTTATGGGAAAATGGCGACTCGGGAGAAGAGGAACTACTCCAGTGGTTACTAACAAGAAAAAGTGAGTCAGTGGAATCGTTGTATGGAGGGATTGATGAACACATTCGCCTACGGAACAAAGAAGGTCCCGCAGACGATGATATAACATTTATTCTTTTTGAAATTACTTAAACAAAGTATGCGGACTAAACGTCCGCATAAATCGCCGCATTGAGTAGTCTGGAAATATTGTCCAAATTACGAGAGATATCGCGGTAAAGAAGAGCTGGCATCAAATTGTCTTTTTTCTGATACTTTTTCTTCTTCACCTTAGAATCGTTCTTTTTAATGGAACGAATCATTTGAAAACGATATTCACGACTTTGGTTACGAATCTGCGGATTACCGAGGATATCAAAAGTTTCACTTTGATCCAAGTTCACGAGCAAAATGTCGTAGTGGTGTTTGAGTAAATCCATTTGGTCTTTTACAGAATGACCGAACGTTTTGTCCAGTGACACTTTTTGGCGGTGGGACTTTCTCATTTTCCTTGCAATGGAAGCAAAGTTATCACCCATCTCTTCCACTGCCTTCACTCTTTCCATAATTCCTAAAACATCTTTCGCATAGTTACCAGTGACACCGGTTTCTTGGATTTGGTTTAGGTAGGTCAATACTTCAGTACGGACTTGGTCTAGTTCTTCTTCTTTTTTCAGAACTTGGCCAATTCTTGTGGCATCGTATGGCTGAAGTAAAATTTGTTCAGTCAAACGAAGGAAATCATACGTATCTCGAATGATTTTTTTTGTGAACTCAACCAGTTCCACCATCGCAAGTTCCGTGGTTTTAACACTACCAGCTTGTAACAATCGAATGGAATCTTTGTCTTTTCCCGTTTTTGAAGCAAGTCCATCAACGATGGCACTGACCACTTTGGAGATTGTATTCACAAACCAAATAAGGATTAGCGTATTCGTAATGTTAAACATAGTGTGAAACAAAGAAATATGGAATCTTGTTGATTCTTTATCTGTGAGAGGATCTCCAGGAATCAAATCATCCACAATCCCTGTGAACAGTTTGAAAAAGAGAAGGGCCCAGACCACGCCGAACACATTGAACAAGGTATGCGCTAGTGCTGCTTTTTTGGCGTTTCGATTTCCTGGAATGGCTGCAAGGTTAGCAGTGATTGTCGTTCCAATGTTTTCCCCAAGGATCATACCATAGGCGGCATCAATTGGAATATAACCGGAGAACGCTAAAGTGATAGTAATGGTTGTGGAAGCAGAAGAGGATTGGATAACAATCGTTAATAGTGCACCAATCAATACAAATAACAATATGGTGTTAAATCCCATATTTGTGTATTGTTGTAAAAAGAGAAAACTATCAGGGTCTTTTGCGCTATCAGGAACAGATGTTTTTAAATAATCCAAACCTAAAAACAAAAATCCAAACCCAATGAGGAAACTTCCCCAACCGGATCTACTTTCCTTCCTTGAAAAATTTAAGATCACCCCTGCCGCAACTGCTGGCAATGCGAACGATGCAATATTGAACTTAAATCCTAAAAAAGAGACAATCCATGCAGTGATGGTGGTTCCTATATTGGCCCCCATGATCACACCGATGGCTTGAGCGAGAGAAATTAAACCAGCATTTACAAATCCAACCACAAGAACGGTGGTTGCCGAGCTGGATTGTATTGTAGATGTAATAAATAGTCCGCTGAATACAGCAGAAACTCTGTTTCTCGTCATAGACGAAAGAAAGGAACGAAGCCGATCTCCCGCCACACGTTGTAAGGACTCACTTAGTAATTTCATCCCGTAGATGAAAATCCCGAGTCCACCTAAAACTTGAATAAGTAGTGACCAATTCATAGATGTAATATTTCCAAGGTTCAATTTCTTTGATTACAATTTGGTACCAACCTTTTATTCGGTTGCAGTATTTTTTTCCATTGGTAGAATGTAATGAATATGTCAAAAACCATCAGCAAAGGAATGGTTGTAGGATTTTCCTATCACCTAAAGAACGCCCAGGGAGAAACTCTGGACCAATCAGACGAACCACTATTATACCTCCACGGCTGGCAAAACATCATCCCCGGTTTGGAAAAAGAACTAGAAGGATTAGTGAACGGAGATTCTAAAAATGTAACTGTACCACCTGAAGATGGTTATGGGACATATAACGAAGCTCTTATCTTTCAAGTTCCTAAAACGGAACTCCCACCGGAAGCAGAGTTGGAAGTGGGAATGGAGTTTCAAACGGACACACCTGAAGGTAGAATGGTTCTATACTTACAAGAAGTTCGTGACGCAGATGTCATTCTGAACGGCAATCACCCGTTAGCTGGAGAAACCCTCCACTTTGCTGTCACAATCAAATCCATTCGCGAGGCAACGGAAGAAGAATTACAACACGGTCACGTGCACGGTCCTGGCGGACACCACCACCACTAGAAATCTCTTTTTTCGCAATTTTCTCTCTGAGTCTTCTTTCAGATTGCTTTTTTTAGAAAGGGTAATTACACTGACAGAAGATTCAGAGTATTGTTGATTTTCACCGCCGAAGTAGTCCTTTCAAGCTTGCACGCTGGTAGCTTTCCCAAGTTTTTCCCTGCATTTTTCTGGAGTTCTTACCAAAAATCCCGTCCAGGGTTCCCGACGATTGTAAATCTAGAATTCCCGAGTCAACTTTAACAAACAGGACAAAAAACTATGTCAGTAAACATTTACGTTGGCAACCTCTCTTACGATATGACTGAAGGTAAACTCAGTGAGCTTTTCGGAGCACACGGAGCAGTAACTTCTGCAAAAATCATCACTGACCAGTATTCTGGCCGTTCTAAAGGTTTCGGATTCATCGAAATGAAAGATGGAAAAGAAGCTGATAACGCAATCAAAGAACTTAACGGAAAGAACATTCTTAACCGTGAGATGAAAGTAAACATCGCAAAACCTAAAACAAACAACTGGAGATAATCCAAGTTTGTTAAAAGGCCGTCGCTTAACTTAATGTTATGCGACGGTTTTTTTTGCCCACTTAGTTTTTGAAATTTTACCTTCCCAACAAACTTAATCTAGAAATTAGATAAATCGAACTTACTTTTCTCTCCCCTACAAAACCACCTGATACTTCGCTTTCATCTTCTCAATTTGTTCTTCTGGAATTTGGTGCACATTTTTTCCATCGTGCCTGTTCTCCACAGTTACAACATAAAGTTTATATCCAAATTCTTTCGCTAAATGTATGTAAGGTGAAAGTTCCCAATCTAAAGTAAATGTATTGTCCACGATGACAAAAGGGATTTCCCGTTCGAGGGCTTGTTTGGTTTTGGTTTCACACTCTTTGTAAGCTAAATGGTTTTTTTGATAGTCAAAATGATATTCACCGGCTTCATCTTCAAAATAGGAATCAATGGAAAAGATAGGTGCCCCATTCGTAAAGGAAATGGCCTTAGCTAAACTTGATTTTCCGGAACCGGGAATTCCTCTTAAAGCAAGTAGTGTTTTGGCTGTCTCACTTGAGGTATGATTTGTTTCAGAGTTTGACAAATTTTGGGGTTCCATTCACCAAAACCTAGTTCTTTTTCCTCACCTGGAAAGAGAAAAATCTAGCCTAGAATGATTCTATCTGAAAGAATAGAGCAGAAACAAGGAGACTTTTGTGTCATACGAAGCGTATAAACTCATCCATATTTTCGGAATGTATCTTTTATTTTTATCCCTCGGCGGAATCACTCTCTACACCATCAATGGGGGGAAAAAATCGGAAAACAAATTCAAAGTAGCGGCAGCCATTTTTCATGGTGTAGGACTTTTGCTCCTTCTCGTCGCTGGATTTGGACTGATGAAGTTCCGAGGAATTTCTCATTCCGCACTTCCAGTTTGGGTGATTTTAAAAATCGTCATCTGGCTTGCGTTTGGTGGACTTTTGGCAATGGCATCTAAAAAAGAAAAATTTGCCAAAATCCTTTGGTTTGTATTTCCTCTTTTGGGACTCGCGGCAGCTTACTTAGCTTTCTACCAACCATTTTAGTTTTTTGATGATTGATTCCTCCCGTTGTTTTTGATACGGGAGGTTTGATTTTTTACTCCCACCTTTTTCTTTTTCGATTCTCAAAACAAACTCCGTCTACATAAAGAACAGAATTTATCTAAATGAATTTGTGAGGGCATATGAAAACAAGAATCGAAACCGACTCTATGGGTGAAATTGCTGTAGAAAACACTCGTTATTGGGGTGCACAAACCGAACGTTCCCTCCACCACTTCCATATCGGTAATGATCGATTTCCGAGAGAAATGATTCGAGCTCTTGGAATTTTAAAAAAGTGCGCTGCACTCACAAATAAAGAGTTAGGCATCTTATCTCCGGAAAAATCAGAACTTATCGTAAAGGCAGCAGAAGAAGTCATTGCCGGAACTTTGGATGACCACTTCCCTCTTGCCATATGGCAAACCGGATCAGGTACACAAACCAATATGAATGTGAACGAAGTCATATCAAATCGTGCCATCGAATTGGCAGGTGGAGTTATGGGTTCTAAAAATCCCATCCATCCCAATGACGATGTGAACAAAGCACAAAGTTCCAATGACACCTTTCCTACAGCCATGCACATTGCTTGTATCGAACAATTGGTTCACAAACTCATTCCCGCCTTACAAACGCTTCACGATACTTTCGAAAAAAAATCAAAAGAGTTTGAAAGTATCATTAAAATTGGAAGAACCCATTTGCAAGACGCCACACCTCTCACACTGGGTCAGGAATTTTCTGGATATGTACAACAACTCTCGTATTCCATAGACAGAGTCAAACGGGCCTTACCTTCTGTTTATCGTTTGGCACTTGGCGGAACGGCTGTGGGAACAGGACTCAACACACATGCCGAGTTTGCAGTAAAAGCTGCGGAAGCGATTGCCAAAGAAACAGGACTACCTTTTGTCAGTGCGGAAAACAAATTTGAGGCTCTCGCCGCACATGATTCGTTAGTCGAAGTCAGTGGTGTTTTAAAAACCATCGCTTGTTCCCTCATGAAAATCGCAAACGATATCCGTTGGTTGGCTTCGGGCCCACGTTCCGGGATTGGAGAAATCTCCATTCCCGAAAATGAACCTGGCTCTTCGATTATGCCGGGAAAAGTCAATCCTACACAATCCGAAGCCATGACCATGGTGGCCGCTCAGGTCATCGGAAATGATGTGGCAGTGAATCTAGGAGGATCTTCCGGTAATTTTGAACTGAATGTATTCAAACCTCTGATTATCTTTAATGTTTTAAATTCCATACGCCTGTTAGCGGATGCAACTTTATCTTTTGAAGAACATTGCGCACGAGGAATAGAACCAAACCGAGAAACGATCGAACAAAATTTAAATCGTTCGTTAATGCTTGTGACAGCACTAAACCCTTATATTGGATATGACAAAGCAGCGAAAATTGCGAAAACAGCTCACAAAGAAAACTCAACACTAAAAGAAGCGGGAATCAAATTAGGAATCCTCACTGCTGAGCAGTTTGACGAATGGGTGAAACCGGAAGAGATGATTTGAAATAATGTAAAAACAATTAGAGATTCATCATAACAAAAAAAAAAATTCTTAAACCAAAATGAAAATCCTTTTATTTTTTGGCTTAAATGGAATTCGTTTTCACAACATTCCGAATCTTATCCCAATAGTTTTGGCGCCAACCTTCCTCTATATCAGGGATAAGTTCCTTCGGAACGCCGCGGTGCGTGAGTACAACTTCAGTTCCACCTTCAGAAGTTTCTTTGAAGGTAAAAGTAGCCATCGAATAAATTCCCTCAGGAAAATCGGTTCTTCTCCATGCTTGGACAATACGTTTCGAAGGTGCAAGATCGACGATGATTCCGGAAATTTTTCCAGACATAGTGAAAAACGTACCACCGATGTGTTTGCTGATCGTGGCAGTTTCCCCAGTGAGTGAAGTGACTTTCTTCGAGTCAGCGATGCATTGGTAAATTGTCATAGGTGAGGCTTTAAATTTCACTTTCTGTTTAATTGTTTTACACATATAAGTTTACCTTATCTGAATTTTAATTACCAAACCAATATCATTCTGAATCTATTGACTCTTCTGATTCCACCTGTTCTTCCGCTTCTTCTTTAAGGTTACAATTGATAAATGGATCTAATTCATCTTCGATAATGATTTCGTCGATTACTCTTTGTAATTCACCAACAAAGTCGACTCTCCGCATTTCACAGACATATTTTTTATCATCACTTGTCCTAAGATTAAAGTAAACTGCTTCTTGTGGCATTCCAAAACTAGACTCACCCATTTGATAAGTAGCAGTGCAATCAACGTCACCAACTTTACATTCCGTGACGAGAAATCCTTTACCAAAAATTTTAAATTCTGCTTTTAAATCATTATCTTTGACATAGAACACATAGGGGCTTACTAGTTCTTGAAGACTCTTTTTATAATAACGAATATCATATTCATCATCGCTTAAGGAATTGCGGTTCACCCAACCTACTTGATCATTATATTTGACTTTTACATATCCTACATTTTCAGTTAAAGGATTCGTATTTTCCATTACATCGAAAACAATATTTTTTGGAATGGTGGTGATGATTGAAGCGTTGGGAGTAAAGTCAGTATAAAGTGGAACTGAATTGTTGCCAAGTGTACGTAAACTTTTACTGATATCTAAATCAAATCGGCTCACCAATATTTCTTTTCCTTTCCAAAAGGCTTTATAATGATAAACGTTTTTATCAATTTTGACTTCTATGAATTTTCCATATTTATCTGTAGGTAAAACAACTTTATCCAAAGGAACAGGAGGGTTCACTTTGATGAATGATAAATCTAAGTCAAGACCAGGTATAATTGCACTTGGAGAAATAAAAGTAGTCAAACATGTGAAATTCTTAGGACAATCGGAAGGTTCTTTCTTTCTAGAAAGATCTGTACCGTTCAATAGAAACAGTGAAAATAATAAAATTACAAATTTTTGGAATAAACAAATACGATTGGATACTTTCATTTTAATACTTTTCCATTTTAAAAAACTAACGTTACAAATGATTCGATGCTTTAACGCATCAAAACGATGTTAACGCAAATCTTTCCTTTTGGAAAGTCAGATTTTATCATGATTGCAACAATAAATAGGCAAAAGAGAAGGAAGGGTTTTGTTGGTATCATCATCTTCAGTATCCCGAGTGGAAATGACAAACAATGCCCTTTGTTTGCCACTTCCCTAGAATGTGAAAAGAAAAAACCTAATTCAACATTTGGAAAAAATCATTTCCTTTATCATCCACTACGATGAAGGCAGGAAAGTTTTCCACATCAATGGACCAAACTGCTTCCATACCTAACTCTGGAAAGTCGAGGACTTCTACCTTTTTGATATTTTCTTTGGCAAGAAGGGCCGCCGGGCCACCGATGGATCCGAGATAAAACCCACCATTTTTTTTGCAACTATCAGTGACCACCTTGGAACGATTTCCCTTAGCAAGAGAAATCATCGAATAACCTTTTTCTTGGAAAAGAGGAACATAACTATCCATACGACCTGCAGTGGTTGGGCCAAAAGAACCAGATGGCATTCCTTCTGGAGTTTTGGCAGGACCTGCATAATACACTGGATGGTTTTTGAAATATTCGGGAAGTGGTTCACCCTTATCCAATTTTTCCTTTAACTTTGCATGAGCAATGTCACGAGCCACAACGAGACGGCCCGACAACATAACACGTGTTTTGACAGGATATTTAGTAAGAACCTTTAGAATTTCAGGCATTGGTTGGTTGAGATTGATATGTACGGATTCTGTATTTGCATCCACATCATCAATCGTTGGTAAAAACTTAGATGGATCATATTCTAGTTTTTCTAAATAGATTCCGTCTTTTGTAATTTTTCCTTTGATGTTCCGATCGGCACTACAACTCACGCCAAGTCCCACTGGACAAGAAGCACCGTGGCGAGGAAGTCGAATGACTTTAAAGTCATGGGCCAAATACTTTCCACCAAACTGAGCTCCAATCCCTGATTTTTGAGCTGCCAGTAACATTTTTTCTTCCAGTTCTATATCGCGGAAGGCAGATCCAAATTTGTCTCCTTTGGTTGGCAAATGATCCAAATATCCAGCTGACGCCAGTTTTACGGTCTTTAAATTGGCTTCTGCTGACGTTCCTCCAATCACCACGGCGATATGGTAAGGAGGGCAAGCTGCTGTACCCAAGTTGGATACTTTGTCTGCTATGAATTTTTCGAGAGAAGCAGGATTGAGAAGTGCTTTTGTTTCTTGGAAAAGATACGTTTTGTTCGCAGACCCACCCCCTTTTGCCAAAAATAGAAAACTATATTTATCGCCAGGTGTGGAATAAATATCGATCTGAGCAGGTAAATTGGAACCGGAATTGACCTCATCATACATTGTGAGAGGAACCACTTGTGAATATCGTAAGTTTCTATTTACATAGGTATTGTAGATTCCACGAGAAAGGGCTTCTGCATCATCGCCACCGGTGATCACATATTCGCCTTTTTTTGCCATGACAATCCCGGTTCCTGTATCTTGGCAGGAGGGAAGTTGTTTGTCTGCGGCAATCACAGCATTTTTAAGGAGAGCCATTGCCACAAAACGATCGTTTGGTGTTGCTTCCGGATCGTCTAAAATTTTACGAACTTTTTCCAAGTGTTTTGTTCTTAGATAAAAAGATACATCTTCCATTGCCTTTTCCGCAAGGAAGGTAAGTCCTTCCGGTTCCACTTTTAGAATTTCTTTATCCCCAAAGGGGACAGTGCTTACAAAATCTTTTGTGAGTAATTTGTATTCGGTGGTGTCTTCTTTTAAAGGGAAAGGATCGGCGTAAAAAAACTCTGGCATGGAAACCTCTATTTATAACTTCTAATTTCGCGGGATTCCTCGTTTCGTAAATGAATTTTTACAAGGACTGTTAGAAACACCAAGGAGAAAGAGGAAAACAGGAAGGAAAAAATCGTTTCCATTTTTTAAAATCAGTCTATAACAGAAAAAATGAAACAGAACCTAATTTATCTAATCCTTGTTTCTGTCTCTTCGATGATTTTTGCGGAGGGCCGGGAAATGGAAACTCCTACCCCCGAAGGAAAAAACAAAAAATCAGAATGGAGTTTGCTCTTAAAAAGACAGACCTACCACTACCTTCCTTACGAATACAGCTCTCTTACGGATAAAAATGAATCCATTGTCCCCACTCGTTCCAGTTCCGCTTTGAAAGAAAATGGAAAGGTTCTCATTCCCTTTGTATTCAGTTATGAAAACTTAGAGAAAGGATTCAAAGTGGATCTTTCTTATTTTGAAATTGAAATCGTAAATGCAAACACTCTACTTTACCAACAGTCGGCCCAAGGGGGAAATGTATCCCGGTTTTATCTTTCTCCGACAGCTCGTTCTGAGTTTGAGCTGAACCTTTACCAAACATTTTTACTTAACAAAGATTGGAAATTGTATCTGGGAGGTGGGGTTCGCAATATCAACAGGTATCTTTATGGAAACTATTTAGGCCAAGGAACCTTCAAAGAATATTTTTTTACGTATGGCCCACAAGTCTCAGCCCAAACGATCTACCAACTCACCCAAGAATTGGCACTCCACCTAACAATAGATGTATTCTACACACAAGGCACTCGGTTTTTCAAACAACCCAACTTAATGGAGGACCGGTTACAATATTCCCTATCCACTGCCGGTACGGAAGGAATCTTTCGTGGTTATGAATGGGATGGATCGTTTTCCTATTCCTTTCATCCTAATATGAAATTTTTTGTGGGTTATAATATGATTGTTTCTAAGTTCTCCTATTTGCATTATAATGAAATTCAATTTAGCCGTAACACTGCAAATTTAGGTTCACAGAATCCTTCCGTGACAGACAATTGGGAATGGAACCTGCCTAAAAAATCAGAAAACTTTGATCGTTTGCGTGGAATTTATTTGGGAATGATGGTTAGTTTTTAAGAAATCTTTTTTGGAACTAGGATGGATTCACATGGTTCATTGTTGTCTAAAATAGGATGGAAACAAATGTTTTTGACCAACTCGCAAAAGAGTATGATACAAACGAAAGAATAGAATTAGCAAAAATCATTTCCAGTGCCGTGGAGGCAGAATGCCAGGAGAGCCAATCAAAAACTTTATTTGATTATGGTTGTGGCACGGGTCTTGTCGGCCTCACCTTAACATCTTTAGTGGAACATATACTTCTGATTGATGCATCAGAACCCATGTTAGACATTGTCCGAGAAAAAATCAAAAGAACCAACATACACAATGCAGAGGTAATCCACTCCAACTTTCTGCAAAATTCAAAAACAAAAAAAGCAGATATTTTGCTGGTTTCGTTGGTTCTATTGCATATCCCCGATACAAAAAAGATTTTAAAGTTTTTTTATGAAATCCTAAATCCCCAAGGGAGGATCATCCTTATTGATTTTGATAAAAATGAAAAGATTTACCATCCCAAAGTGCATAACGGATTTACCGATTTAGAAATTAAGTCCCTACTCTCTGAAGTTGGGTTTCATAATATAAAGAAGAATACATTTTATCATGGAAAAAATATTTTTATGAAGGAAGATGCTTCGCTATTTTTGGCAACAGGGATCAAATGATCCATGTCCAACTCCAGTGAATCCTCATCACATTGAAAATCTAGGCTAGTTTGTCATTGTATTCTGAAGCATCTAGAAACCTAATTCCTTTCTTGACAACTTCACCATAACAGGTGATTTGTGAAGAATTCAAACTATTTCTGAAATCGAATCAATCTGATGAAGTTTTCTCAATTAGTCCAAGGAAAAAATGAAACGAATTTGTGTTGTCGCCATCTTATTCAGTCTACTTTTTTTATTCCAATGTCGTGTGCGTATCACAACAAACAATAACTGTGAAGAAAAAAAGAGAAATTTACAGGTGTGCCTTCTGATTGCTCTAAACTCTAGAGATGCAGACAAAATTCCTCTGACCTTATCTTGCCAAGAGCTCTACCAACCTGGGTTTGGATGTGATTAAATTCCAAAAGAATTACAATTGATGAGAACGACAAACAAACAGAATCAAATTTGCCGTTTAGTTTTTTTTTATGTTTTTTTCATAAATTTGAATCCAATCCTTAGGACTCATCTTCGACACCAGTTCTCCAATCAATTTCCAAGGAATATCATTTAAGTTTTTAAAACGGATACAACTTTTTCCCATATCCAGTTTGGTTTTACAATGTTTGGGATATTCGGTTTGGAACCATTTGAGTAATTTTAGATCGGCGTAAATTCCCATATGATAGAGAGCAAGCCCATTCTTTTGGGAAGCAATATGGAGAAAAGGAAGAGCCAGTTCCGGTGTTACATGGTATCCTGCAGGATATGTTTTTTTAGGTATTACATAACCAATCATTTTGTATTGGATGGTTTCTTCAAAACCCTTAGGAAGATTTTTTTTGACGGTGTTTCGAAGTTTGAGGAAGGCTTCTTTTCGATCTTCTGGTAAGGATTGGATGTATTCGAGAGCGGTGTTTGGCATGATAGATCCTAGATTTCCGGTAAGCAGTTTGTCATCGTAAAGAAATTGTTTCAATCAAAATATCCGAACCAAATGGATCATCTTACACTTGTTTTAATAATCATATGGAATCGTAATTTCCAAAAAGAGAATCATTTTTGGTGTTAGCTCCCACCCCCTGCGCCAGCGATTGCAGAGGAAATCCTTCGCAGAAATATATATGGATCTTGTTTCAGATAAAAACTAACGAAGGATTGAAGCGAAAAGCGCGGTCGTTATAGAATCGAATTGTCATTCGCATAACAAATACGAGGCGCCCAAACCAAAAAACCAAGAGAGGTGTCTGATCACAAAAAGGAAATAGGTATAAAAAAACCCACCAAAGGGTGGGTTTTTATTTAGAGAAAAATCTCTAGTTAAGAAAGGTTACTTTCTTATTTAGAAACGACTTGGAAAGTCACACGACGGTTGATCGCGTCTTTTTCATCAAAACCAGAAATTGGCTTAGAAGAACCGGAAGCTTTTGTTACGATTCTGTCAGCAGGGATCCCTTGTTTTACAAGAGCGTCTTTCACTGCATCAGAACGAATTTGTGAATAGTATCCGTTTCCTTTTTTAGCACCTTCTGCTTCTTCTGGACCAGATGCATCCGCATGACCAGTTACTTCTAAAGCATATCCTTCAGGAAGTTTTGCAAGAGCGTCTTTGATATAAGAAACGTTGTCTTTTGCCCAAGTTTTGAAATCTTCTGCTTGGATGTCCGCTTGTTTGTAGCTAAAACCTCTGCGACGAACACCATCTGGATAACGGTAGTCTTTGAGTGCTACATTGATTTCGTCCAAAAGAGCTGCATTGAGATCTCTGGAAGATACAGTGGATGTTGTTCCCGTAGTGGAAGAAGTTGTCTCTTTGGGAGTTTCTTTTTCTTCAGAAGACGAACAATTCGTTAATGAAAGCGAAAGACCTGCGAGGAGGATGAGGCTTAAAAAAAATCCTTTTTTCATCAGTTGACCTACCTTAATGTTTCCATAGTTTAGTTCTTTTCATTAGATAACAACCGAAAATGCAAATATTTGTAACTGTTTCCGAAGATTATGACCAAAGTCGCCTGGATGTCTTTCTAAAAGACAATGCCGGAGACGATCTCAGCCGTTCTACCGTTCAAAAGTGGATTGATTCTGGATTTGTGACAAACAAAACCAAAGAACAACTGGCCACTAAAAATGGATATAAAGTGACCGTTGGCGAAGAATATGTCGTGGATGTGATCGCAAGACCACCCTCAAGACTCGAACCCATCCCCATGGACATTCCTGTTCTCTATGACGAGGACGAATTTATGGTTATCCATAAGAAAGCAGGGATTGCTTGCCATAGTGGGCCTGGTGACGACCAACCTTCCCTTGTGAATGGACTCCTGCACCAATTTAAAAATCTTTCGGCTACCGGTGGTGAACGTCGTCCAGGGATTGTCCATCGTTTAGACAAACCCACTGAAGGTGTTCTCATCATTGCCAAAACCGATCGTGCCCATGCTGCCCTTTCCAAAATGTTCCAAGATAGATTAGTTGAGAAAACTTATTACGCTTGGGTCCTCCAAGCTCCTGTGGAATCAGAAGGAACCATCAATCTACCGATTGGCCGCCATCCCGTCGAACGAGTGAAGATGTGTGTAAGAGAAGATGGACGAATGGCCGTCACTCATTACAAAACAGAAAAAATTGTCCAAACACAAACAGGGCGTAAATTTAGTTTGATGAAACTAGGGCTTGAAACAGGTCGTACCCACCAAATCCGTGTTCATATGGCAAAGATTGGTTGCCCCGTTGTGGGAGATACTTTGTATTCACGTTCGGCAAAAGATTATACCCAATATGGACTTTTACTTTTTGCGAAACGATTGGAGTTCCCTCATCCCTTTATTGCCGACAAACGAATCTTAGTGGAATTAGATTTCCCAGAACGATTCAAAACGTTCGAAAGGAAATGCCCCAGTTACTAATTCACTTGGTTCATTTGATCAATTGGATTTGAACTTAAAATTAAATTTGGTTTAAACTTTGTTAAGTGTTTGGATCATTTGTGTTGGTGGATTTAGTTTAGATAACTGGTGATATTCGAATGATACGGCGATTGATAAAAACAATCCTAATCTTACTGATTCTTTTTGGCACCTTTCATTTGTTTTTTGATGCCATTTATGAAAACCATTTGGGAGAAGGAACTGATAGCGATATTTTATATCCTTATCTTTTTGCTCGGGATTTTTGGACTGGTGGATGGGCCGGAGTTCGAGGTTGGAACCTTCCTCCTTGTTCCAGTTTATTTCCAGAAATAATCCTATCGGTTCTACTATACCCGCTTTTCCATTCAGTTTATTGGTTCCATTGGTTATTTGGTTTTTTTTATTTTTTGATGCCCTTTGTTTTGGCCAAAACCTTGGGCATTCCAAACAAAGTTTCGTATTTGTTTTCTTTGGGGTTTTTAGCCTTAGCAGGTGTTTTGCCCAATAGCCTCGGACAGTTTTATTTTCCGGGGTTCCATGCGGTTATATTTATTTTTGCTGCCTACACAATTTACGAAATCCAAAATTGGAATCCAAAAAACCGAATTCAGATGATTCGATTCCTTTTGGTTTTATCTTTCATTTGGATTTCCGAGTATTGGTTTTTTGTCCATATTGCCCCATTTTTACTTGTATATGTTCTCGTTCGTTTGCAAAAAAAATCCATTTATCCCATTGGTTTGGTTCTCATTGGATTTGGTTTAGGAAAAGTTTGGCAACAAGGTTTACGCCTAAGTGGGATTGGAATTTTTACTTCGAAAGAACTGCCCACAATGGATAGAATCCAATCAGCAAAAGTTTTGATTTTAAAAGATCCAAGTTCTTGGGTTTCGGGGTTAACTGAATCCATCACCAAACATCCGATATTTGCAGAGTGGTTTGATTGGTATCTTGTTTTATTTATTTTCTACATTTTGATTTCCGTATTTCGGCCCAAGGGAAAAGATTTAATTTTGGAATTGGTTTTATTGCTTTCGCCTTTTCTCTCAGTCCTTGCATTATTTATTTTTCAAATAGAACCAAACTTTCGTTATCTCTATTTTTTGGTATTTTGTATTTTTTTCCTTATCTACCGAATGGTTACATTCATTCCTGTCCTTCGTTCCGTGGCAGTATTCATTGTATTTTTAGGAATTGTTTTCTTTTACAATGATCGGTATCCAACATTAACTCAAAAAGTAAAGGAGGGGGAATCCAAACGGTTACACCGGATGGTTTGCCTTTCCCAATTTGATCCTCAAATTTCTGGCGCTTCTACCTATTGGCCAATTAAGTATGTTTACGCATTTTCAAACCAAAATTGGACTCTTGTTCCATTCACGAAAGAGGGGATCTACTACCCTTGGGTTTCCAACCGAACTTGGGACAAGGGATTAGAACGAAAATCTTTTGGAGAATTTTCCTGGGGGATCACAGAAACCAAAGAACATTTGGACATTTGGAAAGGGGTTCGTTTGGTGAAAGAATGTGAAGGTTGGTATTTTTATCGTCGTTAGTCTCTTTATGGAAAACGTTGCTTGGATTTAGATTGATTCCTTTTTTGATTTTATCAGTTTGGGATACGTTATGATAGAAATTCTCTCCGATCCCTCAGTTTGGTTTGCACTATTGACACTGACTGCTTTGGAAATTGTCCTTGGCATCGACAATATCATCTTTATCTCCATCCTCTCCTCTCGATTGCCAAAAACCAAACAAAAGTCAGCAAGGCAAATTGGTCTCTTACTTGCCATGTTCACTCGTATCCTTTTGTTATTTTCTCTTTCACTGATTATGAAACTCACAAATCCAATCTTAACGATTTTGAACCATTCCGTCAGCGGGCGTGATCTCATTTTGATTTTTGGAGGACTCTTTTTAATTGCTAAGTCTACCACAGAAATCCATCACAAACTAGAAGGAGAATCTGAGTTAGGCGAAGAATCAACCAAACGAGTTTCTTTTTCAAAAGTCATCATTCAAATTATGATTCTTGACATTGTATTTTCTTTGGACTCAGTGATCACCGCAGTGGGAATGACAGACCAATTAGGAGTCATGATTGTTGCAGTAGTTCTATCTGTAGGATTTATGTTATTATCGAGTGGAAGTATTTCCGATTTTGTCGACAGACATCCAACCATCAAAATTTTAGCTTTAAGTTTTTTGATTTTGATTGGAGTGGCTTTGCTTGGAGAAGGATTTGAATTACACATTCCCAAAGGATACATTTACTTTGCGATGTGTTTTTCTGTGATTGTTGAATTCTTAAATATGAAACTCCGTTCCAAACCGGAAAAACCAGTTGCGCTAAAAGGAAAATTCTAATGAAACGAAAAGAGTTTATCAAACGATCTGCCTTGTTGTATACCGCACTCCAATTTCCTGTACAAAGTGAATCCAAACAGGATGAGGACAAATCCACTCAAACAAAAGAATCTCCTTGGTTGGAAGCGGATGACCTTGCTGACCTTCGTGTTTTACTCGTCGGATTACAATCTGATCCCAAAGGAATTCAAATTGCTGGAAACTGGAGTCCTGGAAAAGTTTTAACCCATTGTGCCCAAAGCATTGAGTACTCACTGAATGGGTATCCTGAAATGAAATCATCTCTCTTCCGAGGTTCTGTCGGGAAAATTGCATTTTCTGTATTTGCTTTTAAAAATAAAATGAACCATGGTTTAGAAGAACCCATTCCCGGCGCGGAGGAAATTTCCAATGCCACTGAATTAAAAGTTGGGATCACAAGGCTCATCAAAGCCATCGATGATTTTTCCAAAACAAAAGAGTCTTCTCTACGACCTCATTTTGCTTATGGTGAACTCACAAAAGAAGAATATGATGTAGCACATAGCCTTCATATCAAAAATCACATGGAACGAGTGTTACTCTAAGATCGCTTCGATTTGTTGGCAGAGGTCCTCTGCCTTATACATTTTGGAATAATAAGCAGAAACAATGGTTTCTAACCCTTCTTCTTCCAAAAACTTATCCCCGCCGGAAAGGGGGGCATCCGAACTGACTAAGATGATGGGTATTTTTTGGTTTTGGTTACGACGCCCTTCCCACTCGTGGATTAATGAAATCCCATTCATTCCAGGCATATGCAAATCGGTAATGATGAGGCTTGGAGTGATTCTTGATAAATGTGATAAAGCTTCTTCCCCGTTTCCTGCTTCAATCACAATCCATTGATTTCTTCGCATAACTTCAGCTAGGTCTGATCTAAAATTACCAGAATCATCCACAAGTAACACAGATTTTGTGCTTTTTGACAAAGAAATCTCAAAGGCCGAACCAACACCTAAAACTGATTTGATTCGAAGTTTTCCAAAGTGTGCTTCCAAAATATTTGTGCATAATTGTAAACCAAGCCCAGTACCACGTTCTCCTGCAGTACCTGGCATACTTTTTATTGTTTCTTCGCCGGTGAGTCGGTGGATTTGTTCTTCACTCATCCCTAAACCCCGGTCCCGAATTTCTGCAGAAAGCCATTTCCCCTTGAAAGAAAGACCAACCCAAACTTCCGAATTCAGATAAGAATACTTAATAGAATTGGTAAGGATATTTTTAAATACTTCGCCAATCAAAGTGCGGTCAGCAATGATTTCTGCTTGGATGGGAGTGTCTTTTTGGATTCGAATCCCTTTGAGTGTGGCCAATGGTTCTACTGATTCAATGATTTCATTCAGGAGTTCATTCACACAAAACCGTGTTTGGATGAGTTTGGTTCCAAAGGCATCAAACCGACTTACATCCAATAATTGTTCCAACATACGAAGAGATTGGGTGACACCTGTTTTACAAATTTCTAAAAATTTCTTTTTTTCTTCTTCGGTTGTTTCGCTAAAACTAAAATCAATTACATCCAAAATTTGATTCACACTATTTAGAGGCGAACGTAAGTCATGCGAAATTAAAGAAACGAAGTTTGCCTTCCAACGATTTGCCTTTTCCAATTCCATCGTACGTGCTTTTACTTTTTTTTCGAGAGCTTCTTTTCGTTTGTATAATTCTTTTGATAAGGTTTCTGATCTTTTATAAACACGAACGAGCCCTAAAGTCACTCCCAATGTTTGCGGAAAAATAAACAAATATAAAGAAACAAGTCCAAGTGGCCTATATCCAAAATTCGGATTTGTAATTAAAAATATGTCAATAAGTCCACCGATAATGGCTAATAACAAACTAAAGAAATACAATCTACTTTCTTTTCGTTGGAAATAAAGAGCAAGAGAGACGGAAAACAATCCCAAAAATACAAACACAACAGAAGTAAACTCGAAATAAAAGGAAAGTTTCGAAAGATAAGAAACCGGAGTTAACAGAACTACGGCTAAAAAACTCAATGTATACAGTTTTAGCAAAACCAAGATTCGTTTGAAAAAACGCATTTGTGCTAAATTAAGAACAACATAGCCACCGAAGTATAAAACCAAAACAAATCCAATTCGAGAAAATCGAAACAATGCCATACAATAATCATCTGAAAGAAGATTAAACAAAACTCTTGTTTCAATCAATGTGGAAGAGAGAATGAGAATCCCCAAATAAACAAAGGCCATTCGAAGTGCATTTCTTTCTGATCGATTGATAAAATAAACCAACGCATGATAGATGGAAAGAAATAACATAAAGATCATAATGATCCAAGAAACGGTAAAATTTACATTCCATATGTTTATGATGTTTTGAAGTTTTCCTAATCGAATGATTCCATGTATCCCTGCATACTTATGAGAGAAATTGGAAATATGAATGACCAGGTTTATTTTTTTGGAGACTCCACTGAGAGGAATAATTTTGGAATGAAAGGAAGGTTTGTGTTGTTCTGCGGATTTTGCAATGGTTCCATTTTCACCAACCAACTCTCCGTTCACATAAATTTGATACGCACTATGCAATACAGGAACCGAAATGGCAAAAGGTTCATTTTCGGAAGTATTCTCCGGCAAAAGAACCGTTAGGCGATAGGTGGCATAACCAAAACTTGGATACAATTCCCCATCTTCATTCTCTTGGGAAAACCAAGGAACACCCACTTTAAGATAAGATTTGTGAATTGGTAACTCTGTGGTGGGATCCAAAAACTCATTCCAATAAAATTCCCAATTCCCAGTCAGGTTTATCGTTTCCCCTGAAAAGTCGGCGAATCTCGCATCCAAAACACCATCTTTTGCCAGTAAGGTTGGGTAGGCGTCAAACCGGCAGGAGGTGGTGCCAATGATGACAAGTGAGAAAATTAAGGGATATCTACAAAAAATAAGTAAGTCCCAGAAAGATTTTTGGATGGATGAGAAGAATACTCTGAGAATCATAAGGCTGTGGAATCCATAAAAATTGCCATCTTAGAAGATCATTCCGTTGTCACTGAAGGAATCATATCTATCCTGAAATCCAATCCTTTCTTTTCTCTTGCCGGAGAATTTCGAACGGCAGCCGATTTGTTTCATTTTTTAGAATCGAATCCCATAGATGTTTTGGTTTTAGACATCGATTTACCAGACCGAAATGGTATCGATGTATTGCGTGAGATTAAAGAAAAACACCAACCAACAAAAGTCATTATCTTTTCTTTACATGGAAGCCGTGTCTATGTAGAAGATGCCATCAAAGCCAAGGCTGATGGGTATATGTTAAAGTCAGATCCTATCTCTAAACTACCAGAAGTCATTTCACTTGTGATGAAAGGTGGTTCATTTATTTCCGAGGGAGTGAGCAAAGTACAACTTCCTTTTTCTGCCTTCCAAATGGAAATTCTCAACCTACTCGTCCAAGGTTTATCTCAAAACGAAGTGGCAGATCGAATCCAAAAGTCTAGAAAAACTGTGGAATACCATCTCAACCAAATGAGGACAAAGTTTTCTTGTAAAAACAATAACGAGCTCATTTCCAAATACGAAAAAGAAATACAAAAATAGTCATTTCGTGATTTCTCAGTCATTTGTTTCGATTAGTATATTGTTATGAAACAAATCTATTTACTTCGCCATGCCAAATCAGAATGGGATGAACCTTATGATTCTGATTTGGATCGCAGCCTTTCCCGCCGAGGGAAAGAACAATCCAAAGCCTTAAGAGATTATTTAAAAGAAAGTCGTTTTGAATTTGATCAATGTTTTGTCTCACCGGCAGAAAGAACTTTAAAAACCTATTCTTCCCTTCGTAAAGAAATCCTTCGGTTTCCCAAACCAGAACTTCGCGAATCCATCTATGACGCAGAGAAAGAAGATTTACTTTTTTTGCTGCAAGGACTCACGTCTGCCGTACGTTCCGTCTGCCTAGTCGGCCACAATCCAGGGTTAGAGGACTTAGGAAGTTCCCTCCTGTTTGGGGAATCAGAGGTTTCTCACTTTCAGAAATTTCCGACGGCCGCATTTCTCGGCTTGAGTTTTTCAAAAGATTCATGGAAAGATCTTAGCTGGGGCAGTTGCCAATTGTCGGTATTCTGGATCCCCGGGCAAATAGGCAAAGAATGAAACCTTTATATTCAGAAGAAAGAATCCACCAACGTGTAGACGAGCTCGCAAGAGAAATTTCACGAGACTTTTTAAGTAAGGACTTAGTTGTGATTGGAATCTTAAATGGTGGTTTTATCTTCACAGCTGATCTTTGTCGTAGTATTGCCATTCCGCATGAGGTGGACTTTATGGCCGCCTCTTCTTATGGAGATTCGACTTCATCTGGAGATTTAAAAATCACCAAAGAGCTCAAACACTCAGTCAAAAATAAATCTGTTTTGCTTGTCGAAGACATTGTTGATACAGGAAAAACTTTAGAATACCTTTTGGAAGAAGTCGGAAAACAAAATCCAAAAGACTTAAGAGTGGCGGCCCTCTTTTGGAAAAAATCAAAAGCCAATCCACACATTCCAGTCGATTATCCAGGTTTTATCATCGAAGATGATTTTCTTGTCGGTTATGGTTTGGACTACAAAGGTAGATTTCGTAATCTACCTTATGTGGCAAAGTTGGAAGGTACGGATTCTACAATTTAAGAAATTTATTTCCAAAAGGAGTTGAACCAAAAAATAAATTGCCTTAATCCTTCTACTAGAATCCATTTCTTAAATAGATGTTTGTCCGACTGATTTTCCTTTCATTGGTTTTATCTTTTTCTGGAAACTGCCAGATGGCATCCTTATCTAACCCTTGTGATAGCGAGGCAAAAGATTTTTTCCCACAACTTCTTGTTTCTGCAAGTATAGAAGGTGGATTTTGTCAACTGCAAGTAGTGAACTCTGGAGATCTATACCGTTTCACAGATTTTACTTTTTATAAATCCATTCCCATCTCCGTATTGCCAAGATTAGGTTCTAAAACAAATGTTACCATTTATCCAAGTTTACCTATAGGACTTTATATAGATCCAAATACAGGAGCGCTGTCGGGCAATCCTACCTCTCCTGCAGAAAGACAAACTTATACTGTCTACCGTAAAAGTGTGGCTCTTGGACAAATTACAATTCAAGTACAAGATTTGATAGCCACTAAAGTGTATGGACAGCTAGGAAATTTGAACTGTGGGGCCAATTACCTTACTGCCAGTGATTGTTCTGCGGGAGGGCCAGTAACAGCCGATAACTTGTCGGGGCCCAATGCCGTAATCACTGATAACACAGGTGGTGTTTATATTTCCAGTGGGAATCGAGTTTTGTATTATCCACCTGGTCAAATAACAGCAACTAGAGTATATGGACAACATGGGTTGTTTACTTGTGATATTTCCAACGCACATACAAACCAAAGTTGTACCCCATTAGGAGCTCTTGCAGCCACCACACTAAATAACCCACGAGGCATTTTCCTCGATACATCAAACAACCTATTTGTATCAGATACAAATGTTAATCGTAGAATTTTAGTTTATGGAAATCAAAATACAGTGCCTTACCGTGCGATCGGTGTTCCTGACTTTGTTACGCCAGGTGGTGGAGTTGCTTCGGAGGCAAATTTCTATTCTCCCATTGGATTGAGTTTAGATATTACAGGAGGTTTCTATGTATCTGATTCTGGAAATAGTCGTGTAATTTATTTTCCAAAAGATTCAAACATAGCTACGGAAGTTTATGGACAACCTGACTTCGTTAGTAATGGCGCTACTACCTCAGTCAGTGGCCTCAATTCAAACCAAGGTGTGGTTGTCGATTACGAAGGTGGAATCTACATAGCAGATACATCAAACAATCGAGTGGTTTATTATCCAAAAGGTTCTAATGTTGCGACAAAAGTCTATGGCCAACCTGACTTTATTTCAAATGCTTCTGCTACTACAAGTAACGGTCTAAACAATCCTGTTGCAGTAGCTTTAGACCAAAGCGAAAATCTCTTCGTAGCCGATCTCAATGGACACCGGGTACTGGTTTATCCAAAAACAAACTTGTCATCTGGAATGACAGCTTCTGCAGTCATCGGCCAATTTGGAAATCTCAATTGTGGTGCTGACAACAATAATGGAGCGTGTGGGATTGGTACACCGGGCCCCCAAAATTTATACCGGCCTACTGCCGTCCATTTCGATCGACAAGGTCGAATGTATATTTCAGATTATAGTAATAATAGGGTATTGGTTTACTGATTTAAAACGATAATTCTTTTACTATAGGAGAGTATGCAAATAACTTCTTAGTTGGTTACAAGTTTGAAATTAGTTGATAAATCCTTTATTAAATAAAATCCACCAAAACATTTTTGTGGACGATCCTTACCAGCCAGTAGTTTTATACTAAAAAACCTTTCCGACATGAAAATAATAAGTAAAATATTCGCAATCACTCTTCCTATTTTCATTTTTTTCACCACCAGCTGTAAACCAAAGGATCTAGAAAACACTTGCGATCCTAAAGCCGATTCTTATTTAGAAACTTTAATTGTCCAAGCCATCACAACACCTGTATCCTACCACTGCGGATTCAATCTTCTGGACATTCCCCCATTCGGTTATAGACATTCCAATTATAGACTCTATCTTAATTTTCCTGTGTCCATTATCCCTCGCCATCCAATGAACTCTAGTTATTCGATCCAAGGAGCTTTACCTTCTGGTTTAACTTTTGATACGGCAACGGGAGAAATCAAAGGCACAACCACGCAAATCACGACAGCGACCAATCTCACCATCACCAAAAATAGTCCAGGATTTGGAATGGTAACCATCACCTTACAGGTGGTAGATACAAGTCCTACAATGGTGTATGGGCAATTCGGATTTTTTAATTGTGCCAATACTTATAATAGTGGTGCTTGTACACCAGGATCAGCCACCAACCAAAACTTTAGTTTTCCTTATGGGGTGGTTGCAGATCCTTCCGGAGGAGTTTATATTTCAGGTGTCAATCGTATTCAATACTTTCCACCAAATACAACTGCATCCACAAGGGTGTATGGGCAATTCGGAATGTTTACATGTGACCTGGCCAATGTGAATTCAGCAGGATCATGTGGAGTGGGTTCTACAAATGCAAATTCCTTAAATGGAGTTCGTGAAATTGCCTTGGATCACCAAGGTGGCTTGTATGCCGTCGACTTGGCAAACCATCGCGTATTATATTTCTTCAAAGATACAATCATACCTTCCGTGGTTTATGGGCAACCTGACTATACCACAAACACACCTGGGTCTACCAGTGCGATATCTTTGAATACTCCACAAAGTGTGGTCTCCTCACCAGAAGGGGGAGTTTATATTTCAGAGTCTGCAACTCATCGAGTTCTTTATTTTCCTCCAGGTTCTACCACTGCAACTCGCATTTATGGACAAACCAATTTCACAACAACGACCACTGGTACAACCAATGTCAATTTGAGTGGCCCTATGGGTATCACACTTGATTCAGAAGGTGGTCTTTATGTCGTTGATACAAATAACAACCGGGTGCTGTACTTCCCTGTCGGTTCTACAGTCGCTAGTCGAGTGTATGGTCAACCTAATTTCACTACAAATACCCCCGGTACTGCTAGTGCTACAACACTTTCTGGTCCAACGAAAGTGGCTCTGGATCAAAGTGAAAACTTATATGTTTCTGATTCAGGGAACCATCGAGTCGTGGTCTATCCCAGGACAACTCAGTCTGCTGGGATTGCAGCAGTGGCAGTGTTTGGCCAATTTAATAATATGCTTTGTGGAGTTGCCAACAATAACGGAAGTTGTGCAGGTCCAAACATTGGACCCAATAGCCTTTCCACGCCCACAGGAATTTCTTTCAACCAACTGGGCCAACTACATATCTCTGACCAACAAAATAATAGAATCCTGGTTTTTTAAAAATCTAAGCAACCATTTCAATTTTCTGGCGCCTCGCATTGGTTAGATGATAAAAACGGAAGTTGAATCAAAAGTAAGATCGATTGCTCAAATTTTAAAAATATAAAAGGACCCACGTCCTATCGATAAATTAGCATGAGGTTGCGCCATCAGAATTGTTTTTAAGGATTTCCCCAAGTATCCCTTTTCGAAGGATGGTTCTGCTATCTGACATTAAATCCCTTTGCTGAATTCATTATCTTCGTACAATTTTATTGATTTTTTTGTTGATAAATTATTTTTTATTTTGCCAATATTAAATTAACTTATTATAAAATTTAAATATTACATCCTTCCACCTTATTTGATAAATCCTATCTAATGCAAACCTCATTCAAATTCCAAAATTTATTTTTATTATTTTCAATCTTACTTTCGAGCTTTTGTAAACAGGAATCTCTAAATAACTACTGTGATCCAAAATCAGATTCCTATCTTTCTTCTTTATTTTTCCAATCTGCCACTACCGCTGCGTCCCATTACTGTGGAAATAATCTAGTAAACGTCCCTCCATTCGAATATAAATTTTCAAATTACCGATTGTATCTAAACTTTCCAGTTTCCATCATTCCTAGATATAAAACTAATTCCAGTTATTCGGTGCTAGGGGCTTTACCTGTCGGGCTTAGTTTTGATTCATTTTCTGGAGAAATTAAAGGTACCACTGCTGCCATCACAGAAAATACTCCAATTACCATTACAAGAAGTAATCCCGGATATGCCGTTTTTACCATCACACTCCAAGTTGTAGATACAAGTGCAACCATGGTCTACGGACAATACGGGTCATTTACTTGTGGTATCACTTACAATACAGGTGCCTGTGCAATCAGTGCCGTTGCGTCTAGCCAAAATCTAAGCGCCCCTTATTGGGTGACTGTGGATACCTCAGGAGGCGTTTATATTTCCGGAGTGAACCGCATCCAATACTATCCACCTAACATTAACGCATCGTCAAGAGTGTACGGACAATTTGGAGATTCGACTTGTGATGTGATCAACAGAGCATCCGCTGGAACCTGTGCTGGTACTGCTGTAAGTGAAAATTCCCTAAATAGTGTTCGCGGAATAGGAATCGACCAAGACAACGGATTGTATGCAGCGGATATGGGAAACAATCGCATTTTGCATTTTTCAAATAACTCTTCAATTCCCTTTGCTGTTTATGGACAACCTGGGTTTACTAGTTTTTCGGCAGGACCTGCAAGTGCTACCACCTTAAGCACTCCGATGGGAGTGACCCATGCATCCGACGGAGGAGTGTATACTTCTGAATCTGCATACCATCGTGTCCTTTACTTTCCTGCGGGTTCCACTACGGCCAGTCGCGTTTACGGACAACCAGATTTGACCTCTAGTTCTTCTGGATGTTCCAATATAAAAATGAGTAGTCCCAACGGAATGGTTTTAGATTCCGAAGGTGGATTGTACATCTCCGATAATGGCAATAGCAGAATCCTATATTTTCCCCCAGGATCCACAACCGCCACCCGAGTGTATGGCCAACCAGATTTTATCACATGCGGTGGTGGTAGTTCAGGTCCAACAAGTCTTTCTGGTCCGACTGGTTTAGCTTTAGACCAGAGTGATAATCTTTTTGTTGCAGATTCGGGTAACAACCGTGTGGTGATGTATCCTAGGACTACCCAAACAGAAGGGATTGCCGCAGTCGCAGTATTTGGTCAGTTCAATGATCTAATCTGTTCTGTAGCAAACAATGGAGGAAGTTGTAATGCAGGAGTCATTGGACCTAAAAGTCTATATTCCCCTACTGGAATTTTTTTCAACAAATTCGGCCAACTGTACATAGCGGACCGAATGAATCATAGAGTTTTAGTTTATTAAGTAAAACAAACAAAGAAAAACTTTGTTTGAAATTTAAATCGAAAAACGTCCCTATTTCACAGGCTCTGCAGAAACTTCTACTTCTGGAAGTGATGCTCTTAAATATCCAGATTGTAAAACGGCAACCTGACCTTGTTCGCTTGTAAGAAAAGTAACAAAGGCATCAATTTTATCACCTTGGTCTGTTTTATAGATCATAAATAATTCTCGAGCCAATTTATACTTTCTATCGTATACGTTTCTCACGGAAGGTGCAACATAAGGATCTTTTTTAGTTCTCGCATAATCCAAAGCTTTTAGTTTGTCTTTGTTTTCCACAAGAGCAGATCCCATACCCATATAACCAATGCTATTCGAATTTTCTTGAATGAATTTTGACATTTCAGAATTATCTTTTACGATTTTTGCGTCTTTTGAAAAAACATTGGCTTTGTATTCGTTAAACTCATTCAAACCCAAATCCTTTCGTTTGAGGATATGATTTTGAAAGTAGTCTTGTGTTCCGGATTTATCGTTACGAATGACAATCGAAATGGGAGCATCGGCACCACCTACATCTTTCCAATTTTTAATTTTTCCAGAAAAGATATCGGAAGTTTGGGCCAAGTCAAGTTTTGAAACAGAATTTTTAGGATTCACAACGAGAGCAACTCCATCGTAAGCCAATCTTACTTTTTCTAAGTTTCCCGTTTTACGAAGGTCATCAAATTCGGCTTGGTTTAAATCGCGAGAGGAAACTGCCATATCGATCTCACCTTTTCGTAATCTGTCAATTCCTGATTCGGAACCACCACCTTCGACTGTTACACGAACATTAGAATTAACCTTTTCATATTCAGCTCCTAAATAACGCATCATACTGTTCATGGTTTCGGAACCTGCAACTTTTAAGGTTTGTTTGTCCTTACAAGCGACAAAGTTGATTGTAATCAAAATGTAAAAAAGCAGAGAAAGGTTTTTCATGGTAATTCAGGTAAAGCCAAAAATCCATCCTTCGTCAATCGCAAAAACCCCTAGTTTTTTCCATTTCCCCTATCAGTTTTTCTAAAAATTCCCCGATCTTTGTTTTGTGATGACCTTCCACCGATTGGTATTTTATAGTTTTGTAACAATTCTTCCGTTGGCCACGGCCTCTGCCGACCCGCAGTCCAAAACCACTTTCCAGTGGAAATGGAAGGAAAACCAAGTATTGGAGCTAAACGAATACCACGATGTTTTTTTCCGTGTCGGCACAAAAACGGTGGAAAGAGAAGATAAAAACAGAGTGGTTATGAAACCTAAAAAATGTTCAACTGACTCTTGTTTGGTGAACGCATGGTTTGATACCTATCTTCGTTACGGGAAAACATCTGGACCTTTCTGGAAGGATAAAGAATTTTTATCAGATTTCACTCTCTTTCGCAATGGCCGGTACGAAGTTCCTAATGAATTTATCATGCCAAACCTTCGCAGTTTTCCGAGTTTCCCCGATACGCCGGTTTCTGTTTCCGATGTATGGAAATTACCAGCAGAAGAATCGTTTGATTTTAATTCTGAACGCATCCGAGTCAAAGTGATTCCCGAATATACCTTCCAAGGAATCTTTCCTTGGTCAGAAGGAAATTATAAAGGCAATTGTGAGAAGATCACTTATACCTATCCGATTTTTTATAACAAACCAGACGGGGAAAAGATGGTACCAAATGTTCCCTATAAAATTTTTGGATTTGCATCCGGAACCGTTTTTTTCAATGCCAGCCGCGGTGTTCCCGAGTTTAAAGAAGTGAAATTATCATACACTTTTATCTATCCCAACGGAACGGTACAAGAAGCAAATTTTCATATCAAAGGTGTATATTTTCTTCGTAACCAAATCAATGCCAAAGATAAAGAATCCATTCGAGAAGATATACTGGAAGATTTAATTGTAGGATATACCGGTGATTTGAATGGAACTAAAATCGGTGATCCATCAAAAGATAAAACCAACGGAAAATTACCAAATGAAGAAAACTTAGGAAGGATTACTGATACGGGAGAAATCCCTTCTCCTGAGAAAAAAACAGATCCAAAAAATCTTCCCGTTTCCGTTCGAACTTCCGAAGATGGAATTGTTTTCTCTTTGGATTCTATTCTGTTTGATTTTAACGATAGCAAACTAAAACCCGAAGCAGAAACCGCTGTAACAAAAATTGCGGAGATCCTAAAAAAATATCCTGACAGAGAAATTCGAGTTTCCGGTCATACAGACAATATAGGAAAAAAAGAATACAACCAAAAACTATCTGAAGACAGAGCAAAGTCCGTACTTCATTCGTTAGTTGATCTTCATAAGATGGACGAAAAACATATTTCCTTCAAAGGGTATGCTGACGAAGTACCAATCGTTCCCAATGATTCAGAAGAGAATCGGCATAAAAACCGCAGAGTAGAAATTACTTTAGTTTTGGACTAACCGATTTCCAAATCAAGTCCCACCGAATACGGAGGAACCAAAGGTTCACTTTCTTTTTTGCCTCGTTCCAACAGTATTTCCATTTGTTTGCGAATTTCTGTAAGTAAACTTTGGATGGCGTCTTTTTTTTGAGACTGATACGTTTGATAGTACGGTGCGAGTGAAAACGCAGGACCAACAACCACATGAGCCTTTCGTGGTCTCATTTCTGTTTTTCCAAAAATATGTTTTTCAAAACTACAAATCCATTCCATCAAACGTTCCGCCGACGGCCATTGGATTAAATTTTTAGGTTTGGTAATGATAAACGCATAGGCAGTATCCACCAATTGTTTGGCACGACGGATATTCTGATCTGTTAGGTGTTTTGGTGTTGTAGAAAGAGGAACACCTGCTTCTAAACGATCCAAGGCAGTAAATAACAATCGAATCTTTTGAATGGCATTGTCTGATTCTTGAAACTTCACGTTTAAAATGGAAGCTGCTAAATTCAAAGCAGTATGTCTAGCCCTTCCCAAACGATAATCAAAATCTTTCCCTTCTGTATCAGCTCTTGGAATTCCCAGTTCAAATTCAGTTTCTTCTAACATCACGCGGCCCACAGTCAAAAATCGGCGAAGAAGTGTCCTTCCACCGGGATAAAGTTTTAATTTGCGTTCGATTCTTGAAAGAGAAGTTTCAATGTCGGCAAGGATCGAATCCCTTGAGCCGGAAATTTTATATTTCACAAAGGTTGGTTGGATCCATAATTCCGCATTGGGATCTTTTTCTAAAGCAGCTTCCAATCCCCAAAAAGAAACTTGTGCGACTCCAGGTAAAAACGATACCAAATTATCATTTTCACCAGAGACCATTCCTTCCGGGTACATAACCAGTTTCCCAGCTTTTTCGGATAATATCTGTTTTGTGGTTTTGATTGCACTACGATTGAAAGATCCTGAAATTACGGAAAAAGCCCCAACTCGTTTGATAAGTTCTCCCACCAAACCAAAACCCCAATTAAAAATGCTACGTGAAGCCATAAAATGAAATCGTGTTCCAATTTTACTGGCAACATAATATGCGATGATAGGTTCCAAGTCACTTGGTTGATTGGAAAGATACATAACCCTTTTGTTTTTGATTTCTTTTAGGCGGAGTTCATCTTCTTTATCTATCACAACCCCATCAATGTTGAAGAGAAGTTTAGAAAGAATGGGAAAACCTAAATCCAATCCCAATGCAATTGGGATTTCAAAATGCGGAGGAATAAACAAGTCTTTCATACAATTGTCTTGATCAGTAAGTCAAACCCCTTTGCCAATACGAGCAATTATTCGTGGATGTATCCCCAGGTTTCCAATATTTTTTTCACCTCTTTGCCCATCTCTCTTTGTACATCCGATTCTCTCGTTCCACTAAAAGCACCATCGTTGTACACCCAAGGCAATGAAGAAGTGGGAAACCCTTCTGGTTGCCTTTCCGATACAATTAAGTCTTCTACGTTGGTGATGGATCTTTGGTATTCCAATCCATACCTTCCAAAACGAACAGGAATCGTTTTTCCATTCCTTGAAAAACTAAAAAAAGCACCGAGTTCTGGATTCACTGTTTTGAATACTAGCTCTTCCCCTTGGCTTGTCTTAGAAGGTTTTGATTCTTTTTGCAAAGAAATGGTTTTTGCGGAACCGGAACCCAGTTGGATCGCAGGAGAGATCTCCCAATCATAAATGGACCCTTGGACATTCAAAGAAAGGAAATCACGACAAAGAGCTTCCGAACAAGGTGGAATTAAAATTCGCAAATTGTTTCGTTTTAAAAAGTTTTCCCGGCGAAAGTCTGACCTTGCTGTTTGTAAAAGACTCTCACCTTCGGGCAAGGGACTGAGGTTATTTTTTTCCTCTGGATCTTTTTTTAAATCATACAACTCTTCAGCCATGGTATGGGGCTCACCAGCTGATGTTCGCCTAACTGTTGTAAAACCTGGATACCTACGAATGTACTTATAATTTTCCGTCCGAACTGATTCCGACATTCTTCCTTCTGTATAAATATACTTCTCTATGGGACAAATATTTGTTATGCGAATGCAAGATGAATAATTTACACCTTGGTAGGTGGAATTTTTAGGTAATAAATCAAGAAATCCTAAAATGGTTGGCGCCAAAGACAACAAAGACGATTGGCCAGAAATTCGAATTTGTCCTCCATTTGCCTTTTTAGCAAGGTCAGATTCTAAACTTTCTTTTAAAGACTTAGGAAGTTTGATGAAGTATGGGACATTGATTTCTTCATCATAATGAGTTTCCCCATGACCAAACCGAGTTTGCATAATGAAATGATAACTATAATCGTGGTGAGGACTAAAAAGTTCCCCATGATCACCGGTCACAATGATCATAGTTTCTTCATATACCCCTTCTTTCTTTAACGCATCCACAAGCCTCCCAATTTCTCGGTCAGTATAATGCATTTCGCCGAGGTAACGTTGGACAGGGGATTCATATCGATAAAACAAATGGGAAGGAACAATCGACCGAACCGCGACCATATCCTCAGGAGGTGGAGAATACGAGGCATGAGGAGTATTCAAATTAAAATGTAAAAAATAGGGTTTGTCTTTGTATTCTGAAACAAACTCGATTGCTTTATTTGTGAGAACTTCGGTATCCACTATGTCCATTCCCACCTGGAAAGAGTTATGAAATCCCAAATCCAAACCAACCGTTGTGTAATCCAAAAAGAAAACATTATTCATGATTGTTTGAGTAAAGTATCCTGCTTCCCGAAATGTTTTGGCTAAGTTGTCTCTTTTTTTTCCGTAATAAACTTTTCTTTGGTAGGGTTTTGTCGAAAACCAAGAATTCCCCAAACCAAGGTTAGACGAATATTCGGAATGAAAAAAAGACATCATCGAAGGTTTCGTCCAATTGCCATTGGCAAAAGGATTTTCGAAAAAAACAGATTCCTTAGCCATCTGGTCCATCACGGGTGTGACAGAATGAGGGTAACCATAAGATCCAAAAAAATCTTTTCTCGCAGAATCAATGACAATCAGTATCACAGACTTTGGTTTTTTAGATTCCTGACTTTCAAAACCAAACTCTTTTTTTGGATATAACAAAGGTTCTCCGACAAAAAGATAACTATCCGGACTCTCCCAAACCAATCGTAATATTTGTTGTTCCCCAATTTCTAAAATTTCTTTTTTTGAAAACCAACGTTCCTTAGATAATCCGTTTAGGTCCCATTCTTTTAATAGAGTTTCTCCTGAATAAATTTTGAACTTTCCTGAAACTTGGGTTTGAAATTCCGTTCCACCTAACAAACCAACAAGAGAAGAAAATTCATATTCTCCTTTAGTTACCTTAAATTCATACTCTTGCCCCGGTGGAAAAAAAAGAGAATCAAGGGAATGGTTTAAAAAAATCTCTTTGTCTGTATTGAAAGTGACTTGTGTATTTTCCCATTTGCGAGAGAGGGGAAGTCCACTTTGGCGACCTGGATTTTTTTTCCAATGGTAGGGTAATAAATCACGCGGGATGGCGATTTTTGATTTTGCATTTCGTAACTCCAAAACCAAATCCACTGGGAAACGTCTTTCCGATTTGTTCAAACAGCTGAAGAGACAAAAACAGATTGTAAGGGCGAAAGGAAGAGTCGCTCGCATTTGAAACCAGTTTGGAAAACTGGTTTCCGACGAACAGGAAAAGTTGTTTCTTTTTAGGTTTCTATCATCCACCATTGACATCTATGAGTAATTGGGAACAAGCCTACTCCCGTGAGGAGTCTACCTTTCAAAACAAAGACGGCGGTAAAATTTATTACCAAATTTACCGACCTAAATCGGGAGTCAAACGTGTCCTTTTGGTCCACCACGGGATCGGGGAACACGGTGGCCGTTACAATTTTTTATTGGAGGCAATGGCAGAACGCAATTACGCCATTTACCTCATCGATGCGAGAGGTCATGGTAAATCCGATGGACGCCGCGGTGTCATCACTCATTTCTCTGATTTTTTTGCTGACCTTAAGGAACTCATCGATATCGCAAAACGAAACGAAGGTGTCAGTAAAGTCACTCTACTTGGTCACTCTATGGGTGCAGCCATTACCTTTCTTTACACTGCCACAGACAACTACCAAAATGATTTAGATGCTTATATCTGTAGTGCTCTTCCCATCAAAGTCAAAACAGACCTAGTGATGGATATCAAAAAAGGAGCCGGTGGATTTTTAGCAAAACTTGCACCCACTCTTACAGTTCCCACAGGACTTGATGTTAATATGATTTCTCACGACAAGTCAGTCGTAGAAGCCTATGTAAAAGACCCGTTAGTGCACGGAAACGTCGGAGCCTACTTAGGTGACTACTTACTCAACTGTTACGGTCTCGCTTTGGAATCAGCTACAAAAATCAATGTACCAATTTATATGTTCCATGGGAAAGAGGATCAAATTGCTCTCGTCCAAGGAACTTTGGAAGCCTTTGAAAAGGTAAACTCTAAAGACAAAACAATGAAAATTTTTGACGGATTATACCACGAAACCATGAACGAACTCCCAAAAGACAGGACAATCGTCTTTAAAGAGTTAGTTGCTTGGATCGATAAACACTAAGGAGATAAATGCCAATGGCAATAACCAAAGATATAGTTGGAAAAAAACTAGATCGTTTTGATTTCACAGTGGAACGAGGAAAAATCAAAGAATTCTGCCTCGCCATCAACGAAAAAAACCCAATCTATTTTGACGTAGAAGAAGCAAAAAAAGCTGGATACTCTGATGTTCCTGCTCCACCTACTTTCCCTACAGTCATTATGTTTTGGGGATACCCAAAGATTTGGAACGATATGGCCGAACTCGGTATCGACCTTTCCAAAATCCTTCACTTAAAAGAAGAGTATACGTATCACAAAATTCTGTATCCGGGCAAAGTTTACGCACAGTCCGAAATTTCTGATGTAAAATCAGGAAGAGCAGAAATCGTTACTTTCAGAACAACCATCTATGATGAAAAAAATGATCCCATCCTTTCTGCTGAGATGGCGATTTTCATTCGTAAGGATTAATACAGGAGGCTAACAATGGCAAAAATCGAATTTGATAAAGTAGAAGTTGGTCAGACTCTTCCTTCCCTCGACATCCCAGTCATCGAACATGCAAATTTAGTTCGTTATGCGGGAGCATCTGGAGATTTTAACCCCATCCACAATGATCCTGATTTCGCAAGAAAAGCAGGCCTCGATGGAACAATCTCTCATGGTATGTATGTAATGGCACAAGTAGGAAGACTTTGTACTTCTTGGGCTGAACAAAAAGACATCGCTTACTTTGGTGTGACTTTCAAAGCCATGACTAAACTCGGCGAAAAACTTACCATCGTTGGAACCATCAAAAAGAAATTTGAAAAAGATGGCAAAAAAACAGTGACTGTTCTTGTAGAAGCTAAAAACGAAGCTGGCGAAGTAAAAGCTGGTGGAGATTTAGTCGTCAACGCAGTATAAAACTTTACCTCCCTTTGAATGAGATTGTTCCATCATTCGAAGGGAGAAACTTTCCCACCTAATAAGGAACAGTAAATGCTTAGCCAAGAAACCGTCGTTTCCCAAATCAAATCCTTACTGACCAATCATCCACATATTGATCTCAATATCCTTTTCCTTTATGTAAGTGAGTTTACGATCCTGCACCAGATCTTACAAGAAGATGAAATCATCCAAGGGTATTGCATTGGCCTTCTCGAAGGATCCAAAGAGAAATACAAAGCCGGTAAATGGCTTCTCATTCTCACAGATAAACGATTTCATTTAGTACGAAATCCAGTTTTACGATCTCACTTTGACCACCATCCATTAGAGTTTTCGGCCATCAAAAAAATATCCACCAAACTCGGTTGGTTCTTTGGTCAAATCCAATGGGAGTTAGAAGGAAACAGGATCAAAATGTTTCAAATAGGAAAAAAGGATTATCAATTCTTTCTACCTTGTTTGAAGAATTTTTTATAGAATTCGATCAGAAATCTAAATTCGCATAACTAAAACATTGCGATAAATAACTTTAATCATTAATCATCAGCGAAAACTACTTCCCCCAAAATATTAATTTTGCCTATTTCTTTGGGCGCCTCGAATCACATAACAAACGAATATTTTATCTTGTAACGACCGCGCTTTTCGTTCCAATCCTTCGGATTTCCACTCCAATCGCTGGCGCAGGAATGGTGTCTAAGTTTGCTCAAATGTTAAGGACCAAGATCAAAAATTTCAACCTACTGAGTAGATGCAAAAAAAGGTTAGAGAAATCATGGGAGTCCTTTTTCAAGATGGATGGTATGTTTTTTCTCAAAAAGGAAGCCACAGGCAACTGAAACACCTGGAGAAAATAGGACGTGTCACTGTACCAAATCCCAAAACAAATGTTATCGGGGTAGAAATCTAACCCCTACTCCAATTCCTCAAAAGGAATGTCCAAAACTTCAAACCCAAAACAGTCCAAAAAATCATAATGCCACCATTCGGTTTTGTTCACACGAAATCCATATTTACTGAGTACTTGAATCAACGTGGTTCGGTTTTTTAAAATCTCTGGATCGGAAACTGGTGCTTCAGCCCAAGCTTCTTTTCGAAAGGAATCATATTCCGTTGGCATCGGAAGTTCCCGTTTTGTTTTTGTATCCACCAAAGTTAAGTCAATCGCACAACCTTTGTTATGTCTTGATCCGTTTTTTGGTGAAGCCACATACCTTGTATCTCCGACAATTTCAAAAAATTTGACTGTTGCTCTGTATGGCCTGTATGCATCAAAAATTTTAATCGAGTATCCAAGTTGTGAAAATTCAAGGTTGGCTTTTCTTAGTGCTTCTGCTACTGGTTTTCTAGCAAAGGCTTTGGCTTCCTTATAGATAACTTGTTTGGTAAAATTATCCGGAGTTGCGTATTTGATATCCAAAAGGATTTCTGGAATTATTTTTTCTAAGTTTAGAAGTTCTTTGTTTGGAGTGTTTTGAATCGAAAGTTCATAACCCTTGCGACCCAAAACATTGAGTTTGTTTTGACTTGGTTGAGAAACCAAAGATAAAAAAGGAAATCCCAAACAAAAAGCTAATATGATTAATTTCATTCATTTTCCCCTATTTCAGTTTCTAACTTTCGCATAACGAATCCTAACTCTAAAAATTACCTTGGCAATGTTGCATTTTTTAATTAAAAATATGTTGTTCCAGAACATTTAGCGCCCCTTTCAAAAACACAGTTGTTCCGTTGTAAGTCACAATTCATATAAGTTATACTATTGTTAATGCAGGACTGATAAACGAAAACATCACAAACGATTATAGTGATAGCAGGGTTACAAAAATTTTCTCTCTCTTTCGTTTCTTTGGATTTTCCAAATATTTCTTCTTTTTCACTTTGGCAATTTAGAAAAAGAAAAATCATTATTAATAATATATACCTTAGGTTTATTTTCATTTAAAACTTGTTCCCTTTGATTCCAAAAGGGGTTCATACATCATCCAAGCCGTGTTTTCTGTAACCAACTCATCTTTCAAAATTTCTTTTTTATCTTTAGAAATCTTTTTTCTCCGAATCACATTCCTTCGTGTATATCCACCCCAAGGTTCTGCATGAAAGCCATGATAAGACTCATACACTTTGTAAAAAAAAGGAAAATCCCAGTCGGAAAGCCATTCCCCTTTTAACAAGTCATCCTCAATCCAAAGATGCAAAACAAAGTGTTGATTGGTTGTATTTTTGATTTGTAGATCAATATAATTATAAGACAAAGTGGCCCCTGATCCAAAGGGAAGAGTTCTTTCTGAATCGGGAAAAATATCAAAACTATGGCGCCATCTCTCTTTTACTTCTAGTGGACTGTGCAAAGTCATCCAATAGATTAGGTTGGCCATTTGGCATAGTCCACCACCCGTTCGTTCGATAAAACTTCCGTTGCGCAATTGCATTCCAGGCAAATACCCTTTTTTTTTGGTTGGTTTGCCCACCAAATACCAAAACGAAAATACTTGGTTGGGTGCCAGGAGAATTCCATCTAACTTTGAAATGGCGATATTTAGATTTACCCTTTTATTCTCTTGGAGATACATAGGTACATCTTTCAGTTTGCGGTAAATGGGAGACGAATGTTTAAAAATAGAAACGGGAAAACGTTTCTGAATTTCCTGAAGTGAAATTTTTTTCGTAGCAAAAGACTTTCGTTCCAAAAACCAAACCCAGTAACGTTTCCACTGGAAATAAATTTTTCCAAAAAACAAACGTAAGGTTCCGCGATGCACTTTCTCATTCATCCCAAGGATCGGTTTTTTTCTGAATCTAAAGCCCATTGGAGTGTTTTCTCTTAATAAAATCGGGTCGTTCTTTGTAAGGATTTTTCCAAGAGTTGGCAATGGATAGAAGTTTCGAATTTCTTTTTTCCAACCATGTCCGGTAACGTTTCCAGTCCTTTTCTAAAACGAGTTGATATTCACCCAAAGGTTGGATGGAGGAAAAAAATGGGATTTTGTTTTCGTCTTTACTAGCGAGTAAATTCTCATATCGAATTCCATATACAGCTCGATAAATTTCTGTACCTTGGGGTAATTCAGAAATTGCTTTTGTATCTGGCTCGAAAGAAAGACAATCTTTACGAAACTGAAAATGATAGTATTCACAAAAACCGTGGTGTGCAATAAGCAAACCATTGTTTGGTACTGAAGCCATTGATTCTCCCGGAATCCACATCTGTTCATAGGAATATCGAAATGAAGTTGGATTTGTAAACATGGTAAAAATCCAAAGTCCGGTACTGACCGTCCAAACCAAAATCTGAAATACATTCCACTGAATAAAAATTTGAGTGAGAAGAATCAAACTCAAAAGAATTCGGTATTGTATATCAGCAAAGTGGAAGATCGGAAGTATAAGTAAAAACCCAAAAAAGGCGAAAGCCCTTCGCATTTTTTTAAACCTGAGTTCTGATCTTCCAAATACCAAAAAACCCCAGTCCCAAAGAATCCCAAGACCAGCTAATGCAAACGCTGCGGACAAAGGAAACATTGCTTTATCACTATAAAACCTTCCACTTGGATCTTCGGGGAGAAAAAAAGGAAGAAGGCAAACAAAACAAAAAAACACTGGATAGAATTTTTCTGGAATCTGGTATAAAACAAGAACACCCAAACCAAGAAGAGCCACCATAGGATGAAACCAAAAAGCAAATATAAAAAACAGCCCAGAGGAAAACCATCGCCGTCGGAATCGAAACAATGAAGAAGAAGGAAAAGAAAATGAAGGTTTTAGCGATGTCGATAATGATGTTGTTGCGAATAATGATGAGATTGTTCTGATAGGAAAAGAGAATCCAAAACTAAGAATCAAAAAACCCAAGGCCCAACTTTGTTTGGGATATAAAAAACCCAAAACAAAAACCAAAATACTCGGGATAAAATTGATTCTTTGGTATGGGATTTCGATTACAGAAAAAATCAAATACCTGGCGAAAAAGAGAGAAGTGATAAGCCAAACAGATGTTAGTATCTGGAAAAATAATAGAGTTTCATCGCTAACCCCGAATATCCGAAACAAAAAAGCAACAATATGGAATACAGGTGAATTGTCTGGTGAATGCAATTTCCCCGATTCTAAAAGGGAAATTGCTTGGACACCGTACCAATAAATATCCTTGCCGAACAATTGGATTTAATCTGCGATTTGGACTTTTTTGCCAATCATCTGCAATCCTCTTGCCGACTTTTTAACTGTGAGTGTATCACCAAAGATAACTGTCGATTTTTCTTCTGTGGTTTCTGCATAAGGACTATTGGAATCTAAACTTTGTGTGACAACCTTATGGTCCCGTCCAAAAATTTTGATTTTAGCTTCCGTAGGTGAAGCATCAAGTAATACCCAATTTCCATCTAATACTCGTTTTTCGGACACATTATCTTTCCAAATCACAAAAGAACCATTAGAACGAAATACATAATCCAAACGACCGTCCGATACATCCCCAAAAACTGCTTTGTTCACAAATCCAGAAAGGATGGTATTTTTAGTTTTCGAAAGAACTGACTTTTTAAACTCATCCGCATTTTTATCAACGACGGTGAATCGTTTTCCTTTTTCACCAAGTAAGATAATTTCGGCAATGACTGTGTCTTTCCAGGTTTTTCCGGGGCGAACTTTTTGGATTTCAAACTTGAACTTTTTCCCCGAAAGTGGTTTTGGAAAAAAAATCCTTTGCCCCCCTTGTTTGTCTGCCACTTTGATCACAAACGAATCGCTGTCATTGGAAACTAACAATTCAGTCACAGAACCATTTTTGTGAAATAAGGCATCTAATCGCTGGTAACCGTTAAAAATTTCTATTCCGGATAAATCTATTTCATCCTCTAATTCAATCTGAAACGACTCACCTTCTCCATTTTCTTTTGCACCTTCCACCCAAGCAAAATCGATACTTCCATCAAACAAACTATAGGCGGGATAATTCGGAAGTGTGCTACTAGCAGTAACTTGGCCCGTAATCGGTTCAGGATACAATACATCTAATTTTTTTCCATTTTGGAAAAAGGAAACAGTTTTGATTCCATTGCCAGAGTCTGGTAATAAGTAAATGACATGAACCCCGTTTGATCTTATTTTTTGGGGAGTTTCTTTCGTGCAGTCAAAATTTGTCGCATAACTGCCGTCCTTATAAAAGGCAACATATCCTTTTTTTTCTTGGCATTCGATAGAAATTTCATTAAAAAAAGCGCGGCCGTCTGTTTTTCCAGATTGGTTCCATTTGGCACCATTGGAGAAAAAAATCGTGATTCCATCGAGGCTAGATTCTGGTTTCCAATGTTTGCCAGAGATGAATACATTGATAGGGCTTGTGCCATCAGCAGAAGATGCGGCTTGGATTCTTTCTATAACAATGGAATTTTCAATCGGACTATTTTTACAAAATAGAACAAGAAAAACCAAAAGTGTTAGGATTATTTTTTTCAAAGGTTGTACCTCGGCAGATACAAAGAATCCAAAACGCTTTCGGCTTAGACAAGTAAAAAATTGACCTGATCTTAGATCATTCCGCCAAATACTTTTTTGATTTCCTCACTTCGCATAGCGCCTGAAATGCGATGAATCTCTTTTCCATTTTTGAACAAAATCATTGTAGGGATTCCCGTGATACCATATCTTCCCGCAATGTCTTGTTTTTCATCCGTGTTGATTTTGATCACCGAAACTTTCCCCTTCCAGTCTTTTGCCAATTTTTCCAATTCTGGAGCAACCATTTGACATGGACCACACCATGGAGCCCAAAAATCCACAAGGATCGGTTTGTCATGTGTTTGTACCAACTCTTCAAAACTTTTAGGTAAATTTTCCGACATAAATTTCACTCCTATGGTTTAGACGCATATACCCTACCAGGTATACAGGAATTGTTGAAATTTTTTACTTAACCCTGACTATTTTTAGAATTGAATCGAAGAACTTTGGAGTCCATTTTTGTATTCTTACAAAAATACTAAATATAAAGAATCAGTAGACAGACTCTTAAAAACAACGATCTTAAAACTCAGATCCAATGAAAGTTGTCTTACCCAAACCCGTAGGTTCTGAAGAAATCCGTCAGTTTTTTATGACTCACGGTAAACCAATCAAACTAAAGAAAAAAGAATATTATGCTAAAAAGGGAATTCCTTTATTTAGCGTTGGTTTGGTTGTAAGCGGTGGATTCAAACTCATTTATAAAAATGGAAAAAAGGAATGGATCAAATCCTTTATCTTCGAAGATGGAATTCTAGGAAGTTTACCAAGTGTCTTGGAAAACCAACCCATTCCCTATTCCATCATTGCAATTGAACCTAGTGAAGTGATTGTATTAACGACAAACGAATTCAAATCCAAAATGGAAAAAGAAAATGGTTATCAAAATTTTCTCATCCAATTCCTTTCGAAATTGTATTTAAAAAAGGAAGAACGTGTTGCCGATTTTTTACTCCTTGAACCTGAAAAAAGATACAAAAAGTTCATTCAGGAATATTCTCATGTTTTGGATCGAATTTCCCAAATAGACCAAGCTGCCTATTTGGGAATTACAAACGTAGCACTCAGTCGGATCAAAAAGAGAATTTTTTTAAAGAATCCTTAAGTGCATCTAAATACAGTTTGGTGAACTCTTCTCCCGAGAAGGGATTTTGTGAAGTAACTAAGTTTCTATCTCTTGTGGCATAGCCACTTGCCGGAAAAATAGAAGATTCATATATCATTCCGCGTTCTTTTAATAAATCCGAAATTTTTCTAACTTTAGGTTTTCCTTTCATCACAAATGTTTCGATAAACCATTCTTCTATTTTTGTAACAGAATTCACACGATAACCCTGGAACAAAAATCCTTCTCCCTTAGAATCGGAAGGAAGTGTGAGTAACAAAGCCGGTGCATGGCAAACGAGACCAATCGTTTTTTCCTGTTCTTGAAATCTTGAAAGTAAAATGGGAAGATTTGTATCATACAACAAGTCAGTCATCAGTCCCTGTCCTCCAGGAATGAGTAACCCGATATAACTTTGATAGTTTTTAATGGCTATTTCGAGTGTCATTGGGTTTTGGAAAGAAGAGAGTGAAGTTAAAAAACGAATGGCTTCTTCTTTTTCTTCTGTAGAGTTCCAATATTTATCTTTTAAACTTTCTGGATCAAGTGTAACCTTTTTGCCATTTGGTGTGGCAAACTCCAAATCAAAACCGGATTGGTTCAAATGAATGGCAGGATGGGCGAGTTCGTTTATAAAAACTCCTGTAGGGTGTTTTTGATTTTCATCTAACAAAAGTGTATTTGCAGCACTCATCACAATTAAAACTTTTGGTTTTGGTTCTGACTTTGCAAAAAGAGAAAATTGAAATGCTACCATAAAAATCATCAATACCATTGGCATTCGGATCATTTCAAAAAACGTAAAACGACTGGGTTGGTTTCGTTTTAAAATCTGGTAAGAGGAAAGTAAAAAATAGTTTTGGTTTGAAATTGGATTCGGCATGGGTATGACTCTCAAAAGTTAGATTTGGTGAGTCCACTACCTAAATGACAGGGACTCATCTAATAGAGATCAAAAATGAATAATTTATTTTTAACTTAAGTTAAAAACTTACAAAATAAGATCTCGCAAACAATCAGATGTACGATGTTTTGAATCAAATAAGGAATCAACTTTTGTATCTAAAACAGATCGATGGTTTCAAAACCTTGTAAAAGCTTAACTTCTATTTTTTCTTTTTCTGTTCTTTTTAAAATCGATTTCATATTGGCATCAAAATCATCACCCAACTGAAGATTGGGTTCCAGTGGTTCCGAGAGTGGTTTGAAAAAATTATCCCAATGTATGGGAATCATCAGTTTAGGTTTTAGCGTTTGGACATTTTGTTTGTAAAACTCATCTTGGAATAAAACCGGTTGCAAAGAAAGTTGAGCGATCCCTAAAAATAAAATATCTGCTTGTAACTTATCCAAGGCTCCTTCTACAAAGTTTGTACTACTTTTGATGAATATTTTATTTTTCCCATGTTGGATGAAAAAATCAAAAGTTCCACCTTCAATATAATCAAAAGCTTTTACAGGTTGGACGAGAGGAGTTTCAATGTTTGGATGGTTTGGATCTGTTGCATTTGTTTTTCCAAAAATACGGAAAGGTGGAGTGTGTTTGGATTCTAATACGGTAACTGTAAACTTTCCGATGGCGATTGGTTTTCCTGTGACAAACTTTTGCATTTGATCAGTCGGTAACCCAGCTCCAGTTCCTACATTGAGAGTAGAGGAAGAACCGAATAATTTAGCTTTTGTTAGTTTTGCGACAAGTGGTGCATCCATGACGTGATCATAATGAGAATGACAGACAAAAATGGCACCAAGTCGATTGATCTTTGCTCTTTCGATGACAGACAAAACAGTCTTAGGATCAGATTCAATTTTGGAAAAGGCAGTTTTCCATAAGGATGGTCTAGAAAAAAATCCATCGGTTAAAATTTGAGTTTCACCATCATCTAACAGAATTGAGGAGGTTCCTAAGAACGTGGCACGGACTTTTCCTTTTGGAATGGGATTTGTTTTACTGTCATGAGGAAAGTAAGAATCATAATGGTTTAGATTTCCAGAAGGACGAAAGACACAATGTGAAGAAAAAAGAATGAGTGATACAAAAAATGGGAATAAAAAAAATCTTTGGGGATGAAATGAATTGGTTCGGTCTAGCATAACCACCAAAATGAAAAACTAAAAAATCATTATGGCAAACCATTTCTAGTTTTGAACACGATTGGATCGCAAACGAGAGGGATTTGGAGGACTTGGTCTCTGGTGGGCACAAAGTGCACATCCAGAGACGGGAGCGAACGCGGACTCCGGAAAAGCCCGGGCCCACAGGGCCTCGCCCAAAAAAGAACAAAAGAAAATGAAGTGTTCTTGGTTCGATAAAATTTGGATTTGGATTCGCTGGATTTGTTTGCGATAGAGATCGGAACTTAGTCTAAAATTCAATATGAAATCGATCAACCCAGAATTGCCAATCGTTGTTACAGGAGGATCGGGATACATCGCATCTTGGATCGTCAAATATTTGTTAGAAGATGGGAAACAAGTGAGAGCAACAGTTCGAAGTTTGAAAGACACTTCGAAAATTGAACATCTGTTAGAGTTAAAAGAAAAGTTTAAAGACAAACTAAGTTTGTTTGAAGCAGATCTTATGGTAGATGGAAGTTTTGACAAATCGATTGAAGGTGTCGAACTTGTAATCCATACAGCCTCTCCATTTTTTGTTGCAGGTGTTAAAAATGCACAAAAACAATTGATTGATCCTGCTTTACAAGGTACAAAAAATGTTCTGGAATCTTGTAATCGTATTTCATCTGTTAAGCGAGTTGTTTTAACATCAAGTGTTGCTTCCATTTTTGGCGACAATATTGATTCGTTACAAGTTCCGAACCAAACTTTTACTGAAGAACATTGGAATACAACAAGTAACCTCACTCACCAACCATATGCTTATTCTAAAACTTTGGCCGAAAAAGAAGCTTGGGAAATTCAAAAAAAACAAACACGTTGGGATTTAGTTGTAATCAATCCATCTTTTGTAATGGGACCTTCTCTTTCTAAACGTTTGGATGGAACCAGTGTTGAGTTTATGAAAAATATGTTGAAAGGTGTTTTTCGCACAGGTGTTCCCGATACAAAAATGGGATTTGTTGATGTGAGAGATGTTGCAAAGGCACATATTTTAGCAGGTTTTACTCCTAATGCGAAAGGAAGGCATATTACGTCAGCAGAAGTAATGCCTATGTTAGGTGTTGCAAAAATCATCAAAGAAAACTTTGGAAACAAATATTCTCTTCCTACGGGAAATCTTCCGAAGGCTCTTGTTTATGTGATTGGTCCTTTTTTTGGATTATCTTGGGGTTATACAAAAAATAATATTGGCCAACCGTTAAACTTAAATAATGAGTATAGCAAAATTGATTTAGGAATCACCTATCGCCCGTTAAAAGATACTTTTATCGACCACGTAAACCAAATGGAAAGTTCAGGATTGTTATAAGTTTTTTTTCGTGATTTGTTTGTATGGAGTAGGGTTTGGTGAAACTACGAAGTTTTCTTAAGATTTTTTGGTGAGATTGAATTCCCAAGAGACAAGAGTTTGAATTTATGGTAGGAGTTGGGCCGTGAATCAACTCCCACAAGCCCGCCTCCACCACCCATTCAGGGTGGGGGCCGAGACCGAGTGCACGAGACATAATATGCAAGCCCTGTTTTCCAATCCCTTCCAACAATTTGAATTTCTCCAATCGGGAACACCCAAACAACAGGAACTTGCCAGGGATTTAGAAGATTGGAAAATTCTAAAATCCTTACATGGTTTCAAACCTACTTTGGCCGGAACCATCCCTTTGGATATTGATACCGATTCCAGTGATGTGGATATCTTAGTAAAATTCAATATCCCTGCTCATTTACAAAAGATTTGTTATGCTAAGTTTCGCAATTTATCAAATTATAGTTTTTCTGAAAAAACAATCGCACTCCGAGCCACTTTGATTTGTCGATTTGAAACAAAAAAGTTCCGTTATGAAATTTTTGGACAATCGGTGGAACCAACTGATCAGTATGCTTGGATTCATATGATGGTGGAAAATCGATTTTTAACTTTGGCAGATCCAACATTCCGAGAAGAAATACGTAGTTTAAAAAAACAAGGGATCAAAACAGAACCAGCGTTTTGTAAAGTATTGGATTTAAAAGGTGATCCTTATAAAACACTTGTCCAATGGAATCAAAAATCGGACGAAGAGTTTCGAGACTTACTCTTACAAAGAGGATATCAAATCATTCCAAATTGACGAAAGGTTAAATTGATCCTTGGTCGTTTGACCTTCATCGCTTTGGGAAGGGAATGTAACCAATGCCTTTGAATCACATCTTTCATCAAAAGTAAACTTCCATGTTCCAATGACAACTCTACTTGTTCATTGGTTTTTTTATGTTTAAAACGAAAGAGCCGTTCGGCTCCCAGACTGACAGAAGCTATCGTAGAGTTAGGACGTAACGAAGTTTCATCATCACTATGCCAAGCCATTCCTTCATTCCCATCATGGTATAAGTTTAAAAGACAAGAATTGAATTTTTCATGAGAAGCCAATTCCACTTTGGCTTTTAATTCGATGAGTTCCGGCGACCAAGGAAGGGCAGTTTTTGCGGTTCCTGAATAACGATAAGAAAAACCTTTTTCTGCATACCAAGCCACACTCCGTTTGGTAGTAATGTGTTTTCCATAGAGAATGGCCTCGTCCGGTTTCCAAACAATCCCTTCCATAAGAGAAAGATAAACCCGATCGGATTCATCCGTGGGGAGAAAATGCGGGATATAGAGTAAAACCCCGTCATAAGGTAAAAGATTTTCCGATTCAGATTTGTGAAACAAGTGCATGGATTTCGAAATGGATTGCCTGAAAAAAGTAAGTCACTGTAATTTTTCACCCACTTGCCAAAGAAATCCAATGAAAATCGACACCGGCTGTCGAAACAGTCTAAAATTTTAGTTGGTTTCCCTCCGAGACCAAAGAATCTATACACGTATGACCCCAACTCGCACGATCCAATCTTTCATCGACGCAAAAAAGGAAAACCATTCTCCTTCGGAAGAAGTCTGGAACTCACTCAAAAGTTATAGGAAGTGGAATGAACCAGAACTCATCGGTCTAAGAAATGCCTCTGGATATTATCCAGATATTTATTTTGAAGAAGGAATGGATGAAACCATATCCAAATTACTAGCAAAATTTAAAGAGAGAGTTGTTCCGCATAAATTTTAATGAATCCCATTACCCCAAAAGTTTTATACCAAGAAGCAAATCCTTACGGTTCTTTTACTGCCTTTTTAGAAGATGATGGAAGAACCATTTACCTTTACTTACAATCACATAACAACCCTGAGTGGCCCATGAAAACACTTTGGGTGCGGAATTTAATTGATGCACCTGAGGCTCGTGTGGATGAAGATTTTGATGCGGGCCTTGCTCCAGTATTGACCAAATCAGAAATTACAGATCCCAATGCACAAAGTTCACTCACGGAAGACCAAATCCATTTCATTTGGTCAGAAGAAGGTGATGGTGTTGCTTTGTTTGTAGAAGAAGAACTACAAGCGTATCTTCCTTCTTGGTCAGGGATCAAAGGGATTCATGGATATGCGAAGTTTGCAAAAGAAGAAGCTCCTACTGCTTCTCCTCTCGGTGATCCAGAAAATGGAGTGATTGCTGAACGAGTGAGGACCAATCGAAAATTTTGGGAATCTGTTGCAAAAAAAGATCATTGGAAGAAAGCACAAAAACTACGATTGGATTTTTTAGAATCAAAACTTGGAAAACATGAAAAGTATTGGTCTGCTGATGGAGGAAAGTATCCTTCTCTAGGAATCGCATCATTTTTACCCAAAGAATTTCCTGGGATCAAAATCTTTTCCACGATTGGGATGAGTGTACAAAACCAACCTTCTATCGAACTCTATCATAAAGATTATGAAAACTTTTCTCGTATCGAACTTGTTTTTGCCATCCAACTTTTAAAAGACTCAGAAGATAAATCAGAAACTTGGATCCAACATGTCCTGGGTGAGATGGTAAAGTTTCCTTGGAACACAGGAATTTGGTTTGGTCATTCTCATACCATTCAAAATCCAAGAAAAGATCCCGACCAACTTTATCTAGACTTCAACTGGTTCGTTCTACGCAACGTCACAGACGAAATAGAACAAGGCTCTAATGAATCTCTACCAAACCTACATGGACTCATTACTGAGAATGGAAAACGCGCTAATTTTCTCTTATTAACTCCCATTGCAACTGAAGAACGAATTTGTTTTATGCGAGAAGGTTCTGCAAAATTTTGGGAAACCTGGAAGAAAGAAGGTTATAGTTTCTTTCACGACAGCGAACGAAGGATGTTAGAATTCTAATTTTCTAGATCTTTATTGTAAAAAAATCCGATTCAAACTCTAAAATCTGTCCGTTACTTTAAATGATATGGCAGAGACGTATACAAAGTACTTCAATTTAGAGTTTGAACCCTTTTCTTTAGAACGAATCCTCGAAGAAAAACAAGATTCTTCCGGATTTTTCCTCTCTACCGTATTCCAAAAGCGGTTTTCGGAAGAAGTGAACCTCAAACGCCACGAAGACCAGAAACTTTGGATTCAAACAAAGAATTTGCGCTATGTTGTTTTAGATGGGATTCAGAAAATTTCTGATGAAAATGGACGATTGGAACCAACCAATATCCTCTACTTACTTGTATTTTTTGATTTTAATTCCATCACAGAGTATGGTTTCGAAGATGTTTGCAATGTGCTGATGAAACGTTATGACCTCCCTTCTCTTATCTTAAAAATGCCAGATACAGACCATTTAGAGATCTGGGGTAAGGATCATTCACGCAAAAGTTATAAAAATGTTGTGCATCCGAACATTGAATCACTGATGAAAGCTCTCTTTGATTCGATCAATAAGAAGGATCATTTTCAATTCATTGGTATGGAAAGAAGCAATTCGGATAAAAAATCGGGATTTTTGATGAGTCGGAGGGGTTTTACGAGGGCAATTGCCTAGATTTTTATAGAATCTACACCCTATAAATGAAAAAACCCGCAGGTCTTGCGGGTTTACACAAATCTTACTTCGATATATCAAAGTAAGAATTAAATCTAAGTTATTTCTTAGATTTTTTCTTTGCAGCTTTTTTCTTAGCGGCTTTCTTTTTTGCGGCTTTCTTTTTAGCAACCATTGTGATCGTCCTTATCTTTTGATTTCAAACCACGGCTGTCCTTGGCAAACAGAGAGTGAATTGATACGACATAATTAAATCATATCATTTTAAATGTAAAGAAATTTTATTTTTTGCATGAATTTTTATTCAAAATAAAAAAACAGACTAATACACATTCTACGGAACTTTGATAACGATCTTACCAATTGTTTGTCCTGATTGAAATGTACGGAGTGCATCGTGTATCGAATCAAAGCTAAACTCATGCCCAATGGTTTGTTTTGGTAGTGATAACATCATTAAATCGGAAAAATGTTTTCGAAGTTCATCAATTTCATTCCACAACCATATTAAATTGAATCCCATCACCGATTTATTGTCTGAAATCATGGATAATGGATCAATTTTTGGTCTTCTGAGGTAAGAATAGGCGATCGAAAACCAATTTCGGAATGAATGTGATGGTGTGAAGTTCGCACTACCATAGGTAATAAGCCTTCCCATTGGTGCTAAGAGATCATAACTGTCCTGAAAATAACGACCACCTAAACATTCTAAAACGATTTTTAATGGCTGATCTGATAATATTTTCTGCATCTCTTGTTTAAAATTAGGAGATCTAATGAGAAAATAATCATAACCAACCTCTTTTAAGATCGAAAACTTAACGGAATCACCTACAAGACCGATGGTGATTGCTTTTTTTTTCTTTGCAATGTGACCTGCCATGATCCCAACACCACCAGCTGCACTATGAATCAGAACATGATCACCTTCTTTCACTTGTCCTAATGGAACCAGTGCATAGTATGCAGTGAGTGCTTGTACAGCGAATGCTGCTCCATCTTGCATTGACCAATCTTTTGGAAGTGCAAAAACAGTTTTTTCAGAAATGTTCAGATGAGTTGTGTATGCACCAAACCGAGTCACACCAAACACGGAGTCACCGACTTCAAAATTCTTCACTTTTTCGCCTATTTTCACGATTTTTCCAGCAAATTCCAAACCGGGGATGAAACTTCCTTTGGGTGTTGCTGAATACAAACCATAAATCGAAAAAACATCAGCGAAGTTAAGTCCAATGGCTTTTACTTCAATGGTCACTTCATCACCTTCGGGTGGCCTTAAAGGTTCGTTTTTACGATGAAGGTTGTCGATAGATCCGGTTTTTTCGATGCGATAGACTTCTCTTAACATAATATCTTAAAAAAAATTCAATTCCATAACGATGAAACCATTTTTCAATGGTTTTAGAGTCTGATCGAGAGAAAGCCGTGGAACTAAAACAAACACCTTTACACACAATTCATAAAGAAATGGGAGCCAAGATGGTTCCTTTTGGCGGATGGGACATGCCTGTGCAATATACAGGAATCATCCAAGAACATTTGGCCACAAGATCGGCTGCGGGACTCTTTGATGTATCCCATATGGGTGAAATTTTTGTCACCGGAAATGAAACAGATGTTCTATCTTTCTTAGAATCAGTCACTTGCAACACCATCTCAGGGATGAAAGCAGGCCAAGTGCAATACAATGCAGTGGTAAATGAAGCTGGTGGGCTTGTGGATGATATCACTGTTTATAAATTCAGTGAATCAAAGTATATGATTTGTTCTAATGCTTCCAACTATCCTGCAGTAACAAAACATTTAGAAACATATAAAAAAGGGAACGTTACTGTTGTTGATGATAGCAAAAACTGGCATCAAATTGCATTACAAGGCCCAAAAGCAGATGAAATTTTTTCTAAGTACCTTGGTAAGGACTTAAGTTCCATCCTTTATTATCATTTTGAAGAAATGAATTGGAAAGGAGAAACCATCATCGTATCACGCACTGGTTATACGGGAGAAGATGGATTTGAAATTTATACTTCAAATGAACTTGGTGTCACTCTCTGGAAAGAATTATTAGAAATTGGTAAAGAATTTGGTTTGGTTCCCGTAGGTCTTGGCGCACGTGACACTCTAAGACTGGAAGCAAAATACCCACTATACGGTCATGAACTGAATGCAGAATGGACCCCTGTAGAATCAGGAATCAACTTTATTGTCAAAGAAAAACTATCCCCTTACTTAGGATATACTCGAATCATGGCTGACAAAAAGAACGGCCCCAAACGGAAAGTTGTGGGGATTCGCCTGATGGAACCGGGGGTTTTACGAGAAAATTTCCCCATTTTCTCTAGTGAAGGGAAAGAAATTGGCAAATCTACCTCAGGAACTCACTCACCTAGCCGGAAAGAATCCCTAGGACTTGCCATTCTCGACACTGAATTCGCAAAAAACCAGATGGAAGTATTTGTGGAGATTCGTGGACAAAAGAAATTGGCTAAAGTGGAGACTGGTGCTTTCATCCAAGGCAGTGTTCGAAACAATCGCTAACCGAAAGTAAAAAAGAAGAGGAAAAATCATGGCAGATACACAAGCAAAAGACGGATATTATTATACGGAAAAACATGAATGGGTCAGAGTCGAAGGTGACGTAGCTCTCATCGGAATCACTGACTTTGCACAAAATGCACTAGGTGATATTGTATTTATCGACCTTCCGAAACCTGGAAAACAAATCAAAGCAAAAGACAGTCTTGGAACCATTGAATCTGTAAAGGCAGCCGAAGATTTATATTCACCAATTTCTGGTGAAGTTGTGGAAACAAATGCAAGTCTTGGTTCCAATCCAGCAGCAGTAAATGCCGAACCTTTTGATACTTGGATGGTAAAATTAAAAAACATCCAAACATCCGAACTCGGAAATCTTTTATCCGCAGCACAATACAAAGAATACGTATCTAAATTAGATTAATAGGAGTTTTTCTAAAGTGAGTTCCCAAAAGCCTACATCACCTCTCCAATCCCCTTACGAAGAAACATTAGAACCAAGTGATACCTTCCTCCGTCGCCATGTCGGTGTGACAGAAGAAACGGTTTCTTCGATGCTTAACACTATCGGTTATAAGGCTTTGGATGATCTCATTAATGATGCGGTTCCGGCAAACATTCGTTTAAAGAAGGAACTCAACTTACCAAATCCGATTGGCGAATATGCTCTCCAAAGAGAACTAAAGAAAATTGTTTCTAAAAACAAAATCTACAGATCTTATTTGGGACTTGGTTATTACTCTTGTATCACACCTGCCGTAATCCAAAGAAATATTTTGGAAAACCCAGGTTGGTATACGGCGTACACTCCGTACCAAGCTGAAATTGCACAAGGACGTATGGAAGCTCTCATCAACTTCCAAACCATGATCACTGATTTAACAGGGATGGAAATTGCCAATGCTTCTCTTCTGGATGAAGGAACAGCGGCAGCAGAAGCAATGAATATGCTTTTCTCTTTAAAAGAGGATTCACAAGGAAAATCATTCTTTGTATCACAATCAGTTCATCCACAAACTTTAGATGTGATCCGCACTCGTGCGATTCCACTGGGAATCAATATTGTTGTCGGATCTTTTAAAAAGATGGTTCCTTCCAATGATTTTTTTGGAGCGATTGTACAATACCCATCCACCGATGGAACTATTTTTGACTTTAGTGAATTTATCGAAAGCCTACACAAAGTAGGAGCCAAAACCGTTGTAGCTGCAGATCTTTTAGCACTTACGATTTTAAAAGCACCTGGTGAAATGAATGCAGATGTGGTTGTAGGTACCACTCAACGATTTGGATTGCCACTTGGATTTGGTGGACCACATGCGGGTTACTTTGCGACCAAAGAAGAATACAAACGAAACATGCCAGGTCGCCTCATCGGTGTTTCCAAAGACTCTCAAGGAAAACCTGGTTACCGCCTAAGCCTCCAAACACGAGAACAACACATTCGTCGCGACAAAGCAACATCTAACATTTGTACAGCGCAAGTATTACTCGCAGTATTATCTTCGATGTATGCTGTTTACCATGGCCCAAAAGGTTTAAAACAAATTGCATCGCGAGTCCACCGAATGACAACCATCCTTGCCACTGGACTTGAAAAACTCGGATACAAAATCATTTCCAATCCATACTTTGATACCATTCGTGTGGAACTCTCTAAAATTTCCTCTGCAGAGATCATTCATTATGCAGAAGAAAGAGAAATCAATATCAGACAGGTTTCTGGTCATGTGGTCAGTATCTCATTAGATGAAACTACGAATCTAAAAGACATCAAAGATCTTTTAGAAATTTTTAATGAAAACAAGTCGTTACATTTCCAATTGGAAGACTTAACCTCAAAAGAAGAATGGAAAATACCTGAACTATTAGAGAGAAAGTCAACCTACCTTACCCATCCTGTCTTCAATAGTTTCCATACAGAAACTGAAATGCTCAGATATATCCGTAGATTGGAATCCAAAGATTTATCACTCACCACTTCAATGATTGCACTTGGGTCTTGCACCATGAAACTCAATGCATCGACAGAAATGTATCCTGTGACTTGGCCTGAACTATCCAATATCCATCCTTTTGTTCCTGAAAATCAAACCGAAGGGTATAGAACTCTTTTTAGCCAATTAGAAAAATGGCTTTGTGAAATCACAGGTTTTGCCGAGGTATCGCTCCAACCTAACGCTGGTTCACAAGGAGAATATGCAGGTTTACTTGCCATTCGCAATTTCCACCAAAGTCGTAACGATATGCATAGAGACATTTGTCTCATTCCTATCTCGGCACATGGAACCAATCCCGCATCCGCAGTGATGGCAGGATTCAAAGTGGTTCCCGTGAATTGTGATTCCAATGGAAACATTGATGTGGAAGACCTAAAGAAAAAAGCACTCGAATATAAAAACAGCTTAGGTGCCCTTATGGTAACCTATCCATCCACTCATGGTGTGTTCGAAGCCTCCATCAAAGAAATTTGCCAAACAATTCATGACCATGGTGGGCAAGTGTATATGGATGGAGCCAATATGAATGCACAAGTTGGTCTCACAAGACCTGCTGATATTGGTGCCGACGTTTGCCATTTAAACCTTCATAAAACTTTTTGTATCCCTCACGGTGGTGGTGGGCCAGGTGTTGGACCTATCGGTGTTGCCGAACACTTAGCACCTTTTCTACCTGGGCATAGCCTTGTTGAAAATGGATCGAATAACAGCCAGTGGGCGGTCTCTGCTGCTCCTTGGGGATCGGCATCTATCATTGTGATCTCTTGGGCATACATTGCTATGCTTGGATTTGAAGGATTACAATTTGCAACAAAGATTGCCATTCTCAATGCAAACTATATCGCTAAAAAATTAGAATCTTCATTTCCAGTTTTATATCGCGGAAACAAGGGCCTTGTGGCTCACGAATGTATTTTGGACATGCGTGGATTCAAAAAAACAAGTGCGGTGGAAGTAGAAGACATCGCCAAACGTCTGATCGACTATGGGTTTCATTCACCAACCATGTCTTTTCCAGTTCCCGGTACGCTTATGGTCGAACCTACTGAATCGGAATCCAAAGAAGAACTCGATAGATTCATTGATTCTATGTTGGCCATTGCAGGAGAAATTAAAGACATTGAGTCGGGAGTTCTTTCTAAAGAAGACAACCCTCTTAAAAATTCTCCTCACACGGCAGATATGGTCATCAGCGATTCCTGGAACCATACGTATCCAAGAGAACGAGCGGCATACCCATTACCGTGGTTACGCACACGTAAATTCTGGCCAAGTGTCGGTCGGGTGGACAATGTGTATGGAGATCGTAATTTAGTTTGTTCTTGTATACCGATGGAAGATTACGCCGTTTAGGAAATTAAGGAACAGAACAACCTATGTTTTACGAAAAACATATTTTTGTTTGCGAAAACCAAAGGGCACCCGGCGAACGGGTGTCTTGTGGAAACCAAGGCTCCATCGAATTACTAAAACTTCTCAAACAAAAAGCGGCCAAAGCGGGAATCGAATATAAGTTCCGAGTCCAAAAATCTGGCTGTTTGGATCGTTGTGAACTTGGACCTATCCAAGTTTCTTACCCGGAAGGCAAGTGGTTTGCTATGAAAACCGAAGCCGATGTGGAAACAATTTTAGAATTTTATCTCAAAACCAACCAACCAGAAAAATACAATCACCTAATTGTTGCAGACGATGCTGTATCGAAAGAGAAATAGGATAAATAGATTCTGGTTTAGGATTATTTTATCTTATTTTTACTGAACAAAATCAATTTCCATTCCTACAACAAAATGGAAATTGATTTTCTGTTTATAATCATTCCGTTGGATAAAGTTTATCTCTATAGATATCATTCACAAAATTATCTGGAACATTTTGATTTGTAATATAATTCAATCTCCTGAATGGCATTACAAATAGAAGTAATCCTTGTCTAACTTCAATGACATCGTTTTCATATGTATATCTCTTAATTTCTTTTCCCTGATTGAATGCAACGAATTCAGTTTTTCCGCTTATCTCTCCGAAAACGGGAAACATTGTACCAGAAAGGACAAAGAGAGTGGAAGTCAGATAGAGAGAAACATTTGATTGCACTCTACTAGTTACTTCAATTTTGACTAAATTTTTACTTTTAATTTTACTTATATCATCAAGACCATCAACAAAAACAGTAAATCTGTTTATACAATTACAACCAGCAATGATATTTGTAAATGCTTGTTTATTCGCCTGATGAACTGCATAACTAACTTCCGAACGTTCATTAAATGCATTGTAGTGGTTATAATATAGTATGAAATCTACGTTCGCAATTTTTTTATCAATTTTTGCAGGATTATACGCAGGGTAGTCATTTTTTAAGTAAGTAATACACTGACTAAAAAAACTCACAAGAAAGACTAAAGCAATAATTTTGAAAAAATTCATTTCGTACCTTTGGTTTTTTTAATTAAAAAGACTAACAAAAATAAGAAGAGTCAAGACCTAAATTCAGAAATTCCAGAGTATTCCAATGATCGGACTTGATTACTCAAAATTTTTTCCCTCTCAAATCTAACGAGGCTTAAGAAAGAACATTTAACTTGTGTAAGCAAACGTAAGGGAGAGGGATTATCTGCTGATGCAAACTGATTTTCTATTGTTAAGTGAATTTTGAAATTCATTAATAGGAACTATCCTTACTAAATATTCATTTATATTAGAAATTCAGGAAAAATATTGAATATAACTCGATCAACAATTTGTTTCTAAACCATTAAACTATTTAAAAAGGAAAAAAAAATCCTTTTCCAAACTATGAACTTTCCCTAAAAAATTTTTATCAACAAGGAGATTGATTCGCAAGAATCGAGACTTTGTGATAAAAGGAATGCATTGGGAGGCGGGTCTAGTTCCCCACCCTCAATCGGGCGGGGATACATATATCCAATCTGTACCACTACCCCCAAAAACCCTACCAATTACCCTTGACCAAAAACATCTCCCCTAGTCTCTTTGCTCCACCTATGAAAAAAATATCGCGTATCCTCACGATCACCTTTCTATCCTTAGTGGGCATCCTTCTAGTGTTAGTCACGACGATTTATGCATTGAGTTCTTCTCGTATGAACAAAACGTACGCAGTGAAGTTTATTCCCATTCCCAAATTTTCCAAATCCGTTGACATCGTTGAAGGAAAACGCCTCTACCAATCCAGAGGTTGCGGGGACTGCCATGACGTTGATGGAAGTGGAAAAACCTTCATAGAGAATCCCGCCATCGGAACTCTCTCTGGATCTAACCTAACAGCCGGTAAAGGAGGAATCTTATCTGATAGAACTGATGAAGAACTTGCAATTGCGATTCGCCACGGTGTTGGAAAAAATGGAAGGGCATTAATCTTTATGCCTTCTACTGACTTCCAAGGTATGACCAATGAAGATGTTGGAAAGTTAATCTCATTTTTGCGTTCTTTGCCTGGGATCGATAAAGTCCAAGGAGAACTCAAACCTGGACCGTTAGGCAGATTTTTATTTTTAATTGGGGAGATTCCGGTTTTTGTATCAGCTGAAATCATTAATCATGAAATCACTCACCTGACAAACATTACACCTTCTGTTTCCATAGAGTATGGAAAGTATGTTGCATCAACTTGTACAGGCTGCCACGGATTTAGTTTAAAAGGTGGGCCCATCCAAGGAGCACCACCAGAGTGGCCACCTGCCCAGAATATTAGCAAAAGCGGGATCAACCATTATACGGAAGCAAACTTTATCAAAACCATCAGAACTGGAAAACGTCCCGATGGTTCAGAAATGAAATTTCCAATGCCTTGGAAAAGTTTAGGCCAACTAACAGATACTGAACTCAAAGCACTATGGATGTATTTACAAACGATTGAATAGTGTATCAAACTTGTTGATATAAGATCACTTCTCTTTGGTAAAACTCAGTTCTAAACCGTTTTCAAAGTCTTTGACTGATTGGAACTGAGCCAAAGAGTTTCCCTCCAAAGATTTTGAAATTTCAAACAAAAATCCATTTGCCTTTAGAGTTTGACTTCCAGGAATCCAAGTTCCTGTGAACTGACGAACGTCCTTATCATTTAACTTTAATTTAGCGATAAAATCTTGTCCATTCCCTGTGATTTCGATTCCAACCACTTGGGGGCCAGATTTTGGATTCCAATACATGGAAGACCAAGTGCCGACAAAGGAAGAAGGTAATTCTTCTAAGGAAATTGTCCTTTTTTTCACTTGGGCTTTGGGCTCATTCCAAAACACAGAAACATAATTAGAATCTTTTGATTCAGATCCGAATTCTGATTTGGAACGAACTGAGTATAAAAATAAATCACCAGAGTTTCCCGGAAAAGTTTCGCTATAAGAATTCTTTTTACCTTCTACGGAGGATACAAATTCAAGTTTTCCAACCTTTCCTGTCCCTTTCAAGTGTTTACGATAAATATAATATTCGAAACTATCTTTTACAGAATCCCACTTTAATGTAACAACGTTATCTTTACCAACCGAATTGGAAGTTAATTGTTTTGGAGGATTGAGAGTCGCACCACCTGCTCTTTTCATTAGGTTAGGATCGGTTTTTCCAATGACAACTTCACTTGGCTCTGCATAACCAAAATCATTTGCAGAAATGATTGTATATAAATATTGGTCTCCATTTTGAATCGATTGGTCAGTGTCTGTATATGTTGTTCCTGAGATTTCAAACTGACCGGAAGGTTCTGCTCTTTCATCAAATCTATATAAATAATAAATTTTGGCTCCTGGCGCCGCATTCCAGGTTAAAATAATTTTATTTGAAAAATCACCATTTGTTGCTGTCAAATGAGACACTTGATTGGGTAATGAAGTTTGATCTGCAACATCAACCACTGCTGTCTCACTCCAATCCCCAGATGTTTTGGATTGGACGAGAGCACTCACACGATAAAAATTTGATTCACCAATTTTGGGTGACGAATCGATGAAGTTAGAAGTTTTGCTTGTCCCAATATTTTTCCATTTTAAAGATGAATCTGCTCGCGCGATTGTATAACCACTTGCCCCATCCAATTCAGACCAACTTAATTCTACATTTGGCAAAGATCCACTTACATAAACCAGACCAGATAGACCAACAACTTGCCCTAAACTCCCATTTGGATTTGTTTCTGCAAAAGTAAAACCTTCCACTACCGAGGAAACTTCCGAAACTTCTTCTGCACCTATTGAAATGATTCTATACGCATAAGTAGAATTAGGTGAAACTGTCAAATCAGTAAAACTTGGTTTATCAGAATAAGCAAGATCGTAAAATTCAGATTCATCTTTTCTTTGAATTAAATAAGCAACCGCTAGATCTTGATTTTTCCATGTTAAAATGATTTTTGAATCAAATTCTCCTTTTGAAACTTTGATTTCGTTCGGTGGAAGAATCGGTTTCTTTGTTGGAACCGTATTTAGGTTTGGTGTACTTTGTGTTGCAGGTTCATCTATGATTGCATAAGTTTCTTGCCCAACTTTGGCAAGCATAGAATAAGAAACCCAACCAAATCCTTTATCACCCCAATTAGTTCCCCAAGAATTTTGTAATTTAAACGCACCTTTCTTTCCAGACTTGGATTTTTTTTGATCATCATAGCCGACTATCGTCATGGCGTGTCCACCGTAACTCTGTCCTCCATTTTCATCATAAATAGCGGAACCTTTTAATTTATAGAAAGCGTCATCAATGATCATTCCAACCATCACAACATTCTTGCCAGCTAATACTCGTTTAATTTCATCTGGATTTTTAAAGTTAAGCCTGGAGAAGGATTTAATTTTATATTTTAGTGCTTCCTGTTTTGAAGACTGTGAAGGTTGGGTGAGGTAATCTTTATCAGAATAAGGCATACTACTCCAAGGAGCGACACCACTAGTCTTTAAAAATTCCATTGTTTTATAATAATATAAACCTTTGTCTTCTCCACCATTCTGTTGGTTGTAAATAAAAGCTGGTGAAAAAACAAAATTTCCTTTCCCACCAACAAATGGTGGATCGTATTCGGAAGTCTGTCCTTTGTTTTTTAATAGATATGATTTGATTGCGTAACCTGTTGCCCATGCCACACAACTATTTTGCCTTCCTTGGTTTCCCACAGGAGGCATCTGTGAAGATAAATCGGTGGATTTTGGTAATTCTTCAAAGGAATTAAAATCTCTTTTGAGAGGAATACTATCTTGGATTTCCTTAGAACTAGGAATGTATCCACAAGAAAAAGTTCCTGGTTTGCATCCGGGAGAACGAACACTACTGGGATCAAACTCTTCTGCAAAGATTGCAGTTGTGATTACAAGGCAAAGCCCTATCATTTTCCAATTTTGTTTTAGATTCATGGTTTCATCCTTTCAATAATTTGTATGATACTATTTTTTTCTTTCCAATCGGGAAGGTTGCGCTCTTCCAATTGATAATAAAACTTTGATTTGGTGGAGCCAAAAACAAATGATACGTAGTTATAACTGACACCTGTCATTTGTTCCTTGGGAACATCTTCCATCGGTAGTTGGTAAATTTTGTACCGAAACAGTGAATCCATCCATTTCCGATATGATTGCGGCGAAATTTCCTTTGATTCATTTAAAACCAATTTCCCTTTCTCTACCACTCGACGACTTAGAATGACTTTATTCTCTTTTGTTACTAATTGAAATTGTTTTGCAAATCGAAACTCAGGTGAGACAGCACCAGAACTTTCTTCCCAAATTAGTTCCATTGGTTTCCAAAGTCCTTTTTGGTTTTTAAGCTGCAAAGATTCCGTTTTGTTACCTTTTGATTTTGGCTTAGTTTTTATTTTTGATTTATCCTTTCGTTCTGAAAATGAAACTTTGGACTGAATTCGATCTGCTTTTTCGTTTGGTTCTGCAATCGTTTTCTCACCAGTCAAAATAAGAAAAACTAAGACCAGAAATATATTTACAAAAAAATTCAAAGTGGATCGATCCCATCTTGTTTTCAAAAGAAAACAAGACTTTTTTGATGATAAAACAGTGTTCGAAAGTTTAAAAAAATGAGCCTCTGTAAGATCAAAAATTAGCTACTGCCAATTTCTGCTTTTAACCATTTTTTCTCACCGATTGACTTCTTCATATTTTCAATGAGTGCGACAGTAATGTTCGTATTGAGTTTTACCATATCGGGATCTTGTGCAAAAACAATCATTTCATCGATAAGATAATCAATTAAATTCTCAATCGACTTTCTCCCTGAAGGATCCGTTGCCATCGCCACCGTTGCTTGTGAAATTGTAGAATAAATCGTTAAACTAATTTGTTTGGTAAGATTCGCTTGCATCTCTTTAGGTAATAGCGAAATAGGTTTCATATTCGCAGAAACTCGCTCCGAAATTTCGGTTACCAAATTTTGGATTAACGCTTGTAAATTGGGATTCTGTGCCGACTTGGCAATATTTTTAATCGCTACTTTTTTTAGTTCATCGCGGTTTTGATCAATCGCATTAACAAGTTGGTCGAGTGAGTTCCCAGACTTCACTTCATTTTGAGTTTCTGTAAGGATCTGAATCGTAACAATATCAGAAATCTCTTCTTTGATGATATTGGAATAATATCGCAATGTTTTACTAATCAAATCGTTTCCTAAAATACGAGTGAACTGATTGGTTTGTAACATCAGATAAATTTTATAAACCCGAACCAAACGGAAAAAACGGAATGTTGCGAGGGGAATGAGTCCCAATACATCATACCAATGATAAATGGGATACAAAAACCAAGCAATATAAGTTCTATTTTTAATCGCTAAAAGCCAACTTAGAATAAATTCAGCCAAAAAGAAAAATAAAAACGGAGCATCTAACAGTAAATAGTTGTTGACTGGACTTCCATCCGATGCGATGGCTCGGTAGTAGTTCAAAGCAAAATACTCTCTAAAATGAGAATTAAAAAAATCAATTTTTTGTTCGAGAGACCTGTTTTGGTCTCTCCAAAACCAAGCAAACGCTACAACCGTGGATGGAATACGATCTCTGTTTAAAACAGGATCCAGTTCTTGTCTTAATTTGATATCGCGGGCTTTTGTTTTGTGAGTTTGGTATTCATTTTTGATAGTAGTTTGAATTTCGGTTAAAAATTTCGTTTGCCCAGACATAGCAAAAGGATTGGTTTCTACAATCTCTAACATCCGTTTGTCCATCTTTTGAAAAATGGATAAAATTTCTTTAGATTCATTTGTTTCAACACTCAAACGATTGATAAAAGCATATTTTTCAGAAAGTTCACCAAGAGTTGTGATTTCATCTGTTTCTTCTAAAACGCTAAAAAAGTCGTTTAACTGAACCAAAGTCTCTTCCACTTTTTTTCTGCGGACTTGGACATCTTCAATTTGAATGGCCGACTCAAAGTTAGCATACAAGGAATCAAACTTTTCATTTGATACTTGCGATTTTAAAGATGTTAGAGTTTTATAAATTTCTTCTCTTGTGATTTTTCTTTGGTTTTCTCGAAAATCATCATCACGTAGTTGGGTTAAATATTTTAAATCATCCACCAAATCAGTGTAAGCGGTGGTGGTTCTGTGAGCTTCAATTCCTAAAATTGGTTTGTCATAAAGTTCCAAAATTTCCGGAAACTTATGAAAGTAAAACGGCCGTAAACTTAAATAACTTAGATCAAAAATGATAAGTGCTAAGTTCCCAAGGACAACAAAAACCATTGTTATGTCCCAGAGTAATGGAATTCCTAGTTTGTGTTTTTTGATCAAATCCCAAGAAATCATAAATTCACCAAGGGTAGGTGTACTACCCTTTCCTTTGTTTACATGTTGCGGCGGTACTGACCTCCCACTTCATACAAAGCATGAGAGATTTGCCCTAAGGACGCCACTTTCACTGTTTCCAGTAACTCTTGAAAGATATTTTCTTTCGCACGAGCCACTTGTTTTAATTTTGTAATGGCAATCTCTGTTTTGCCTTCATTTCGTTTTTGAAACGCCTTCAAATTTCCAATTTGTTGCTGTTTCTCCTCATCTGTCGAACGAATCACTTCACCTGGGATGACGGTTGGCGATCCATTTCGATTGAGAAATGTATTCACACCAATGATTGGATATTCACCTGTATGTTTTAAGGTTTCATAATGGAGGGACTCTTCTTGGATTTTATTCCTTTGATACATCCTCTCCATCGCACCAAGCACCCCACCCCTTTCTGTGAGTCTGTTGAATTCGGTTAAGATCGCTTCTTCTACAAGGTTCGTTAGTTCTTCAATGATAAAGGCACCCTGTAACGGATTTTCATTTTTGGCAAGGCCAAGTTCCCGATTGATGATGAGCTGGATGGCAACGGCTCTTCGCACCGATTCTTCTGTTGGAGTTGTGATGGCTTCATCATAAGCATTGGTATGAAGCGAATTACAATTGTCATAAATTGCATATAACGCTTGTAATGTGGTTCGTATATCATTAAAGTCAATTTCTTGAGAGTGTAAAGACCTACCCGATGTTTGGATATGATACTTTAACATTTGGGAACGTTCATTCGCACGATACTTGAATTTCATGGCTTTGGCCCAAATCCTACGCGCCACACGTCCAATTACCGAATACTCAGGATCAATCCCATTGGAAAAAAAGAAGGAAAGGTTAGGTGCAAATTCGTTGATGTCCATCCCTCGGCTTAGGTAGTATTCTACATAAGTAAATCCATTGGCTAACGTAAAAGCAACTTGGGTGATAGGATTGGCACCTGCCTCTGCGATATGGTATCCACTAATTGAAACAGAATAAAAATTCCGAACTGCATTTTGGATGAAATGGTGTTGGATGTCTCCCATCATCTTTAAGGCAAATTCTGTAGAGAAAATACACGTATTCTGAGCTTGGTCTTCTTTTAAGATGTCTGCTTGTACTGTCCCTCGCACTTGAGAAAGGGCTTCTTTTTTAAGTTTAGCATACACATCTTTAGGTAAAACTTCATCACCCGTCACACCAAGGAGCATTAACCCCAAACCATCGTTAGTTTCTGGGAGTTGTCCCCCAAAACTCGGAACCACTTGTCCTTTGGCCGCATAGATTTTTTGAATTTGGGATTTAACTTCTTCTGTTTTGCCTTCGGAACGAATGTATTTTTCACAAGCTTGGTCAATGGCTGCGTTTAGAAAAAAAGCAAGAACCATTGGTGCAGGTCCATTAATGGTCATAGATACAGAAGTGGAAGGATCACAAAGATCAAAACCGGAATACAGTTTTTTGGCATCATCCAGAGTGGCAACATTCACGCCAGAATTTCCAATCTTTCCATAAATATCAGGACGAATGTCTGGATCTTCCCCGTATAATGTCACTGAGTCAAAAGCAGTTGACAGACGTTTGGCGGGCATTCCCGAACTCAAATAATGAAAACGACGATTCGTTCTTTCGGGTCCACCTTCTCCTGCAAACATACGAGTTGGGTCTTCCCCACTTCGTTTGTAAGGATACACCCCCGCCGTATAAGGGAAAAAACCTGGAAAGTTTTCTTGGTAAGACCAATGTAAAATATCACCCCAATCCACAAAACGAGGAGTGGCAATTTTTGGAATTTTTAAGTGACTTAAGGATACAGTATAGTTATCAACTTTGATTTCTTTTCCACGAACAAAATAAGAATATTGTTCCTTACGAAACGATTCTATTTTTTCCGACCATGTATCCAAAATGTTTCGTGAATCAAGTGACAAAGAATCCCATAACAATTGGTATTCGGATTCTAAGTCAGTTGTTGGTTTTCCTTTTTTGGATAAAACAGAAATGGCACCTTTCAGTTGGTAGGCGGATCTTGCGATTTCTGCTTCTTTCGAAATCCAATCAGCATTTCGATCAATTTCTTCTTTGATTTCTGTGAGATACCTTACACGATCAGGCGGAAGCACAACGGAGGCTTCGTTTCCTTTTTGATTTTTGGAACTGTTTGTTTTCCAATCTAATTGACACTTTTCAATGACAACTCCAATCAAATGGGCATAAAGTTCATCCGTTCCTGCATCTTGGAACTGCGATGCAATGGTTCCATACACGGGCATCACATCGACTGGATCATTGAATAAATTACGAGACCTTTGGTATTGTTTTTTAACATCACGAAGGGCATCAAGGGCCCCACGTTTGTCAAATTTGTTGATGGAAATCACATCTGCATAATCGATCATATCGATTTTTTCTAATTGTGTAGCGGCACCATATTCTGGTGTCATCACGTATAACGAAACATCGGCAACTTCTGTAATTTCGGAATCACTTTGTCCAATCCCTGCAGTTTCAACAATGATAAGATCATACCCAGCAGACTTTAAAATTTGAATGGCACCTTTCACACTGCGATTGAGGGCAATGTTCGCTTCTCTCGTCGCAAACGATCTCATATACACTCTTTCGTTAAAGATGGAATTCATTCGAATCCGGTCTCCAAGAAGAGCACCGCCTGTTTTTCGTTTGGATGGATCCACAGAAAGAATCGCTATGGTTTGGTTAGGAAAATCATGTAAATACCGACGAACGAGTTCATCAGTTAAAGAAGATTTACCGGCACCACCAGTTCCTGTGATCCCAAGTACCGGAATGTTTTTTTTCGGTGGAGGAAATTCTAAATTGATGGAATAATTTGTTTTTTCTTGTAAAAGCGAAAATTCCATCTGGGTGATGGCTTGTCCCAGTGCTAAATAATTTTTCTTTTGGATTTGTGACGCCAAATCTCCGTTAAACGAAAGTGGAGTAGGAAAATCAGATTGTTTGACCACATCATTGATCATCCCTTGCAAACCAAGGGTCCTCCCTTCATCAGGAGAATAAATATGAGCCACACCGTATTTATGTAAAACTTCAATTTCAGTTGGAAGGATGGTTCCACCTCCGCCACCAAACACGCGAATATGACCTGCTCCTTCTTTTTTCAGAAGATCAATCATGTATTGGAAATATTCCACATGACCACCTTGGTAACTGGTGATAGCAATTCCTTGTACATCTTCTTGGATGGCACATTGGACAATCTCTTGTACACTTCGATTGTGGCCCAAGTGGATCACTTCCACCCCACTTTGTTGCAAAATCCTCCGCATGATATTGATGGAGGCATCGTGGCCATCAAAGAGGGAAGCCGCCGTCACAAAGCGAATTTTGTTTTGGGGGGTGTAAGTTAGGATTTCGGTGGTCATAGAGAACAACGTTCTAAAAGGATTGTTATGGATTCAATAGCAAAATGCGACAGGAATGACATAGCTTTGGAAACTATGTCATAATTTTCCCGAAAGGTCGAGACTAAAGTATGGATTCCGCCTGTTTCATCAGCTCCCGCACACGATTTTCCAAAATTTCTGTCAGCTCTTTGGCCGCTTTTTTCTCAGGACCCGTTGGGAACTCAGAAGGAAGAATGGGTTTTCCAATCTGGTAGCGAATTTTCGTTTTAAAAGCATCACCTGTGAGGAAAGCCTTCGGTTTCGACATGTTGGTTGCCCCAACGATTCCAGATGGGATGATGGGAACTCCCGCACGGATGGCAAGTTTTGCCGCCATCGCCCGAAAGGATTGTAATTCCCCTGTTTCCGAACGAGAACCTTCTGGGTAGATGGAAAGAAGTTCGCCTTCCTTCATCAGATCCACCATATAGGTTTCTAGTTTTTCATAATAATCCATGGCGGCCCGTTTGTCCATTTCTGAATCTTTTGCGGCATTGCGAATGATGGGCATACTCCCCCAATTGATCAGGTTTTTTTTCACCACACTGCCAAGAGAATTCACCAAAACCTCGATGACTGGTTTGGTGAGGCTCAAAGGCGGGTAATGGAAAGGAGAGTTTTTGTGGTTGATAATGGCCATAATCTCTTCCTGCGGGTGGAAAAGTTCATATTTACCCAAATAGACAATCTTTCGGTCGGCAAAGGCGCCTTGGACCGGAATGTCCAAATAATCGGTATGGTTGGAGATGATGAGAGCCCCACCGGATTCGGGTATATTTTCGGATCCTGCCACTTTGACATCGTAAATGAGCTCCAGGAGGTTACGGAGGATGGTTTTGGGAACTTCCCGGGGAATGACAAAGAGACTTTCTAAAATATCAGCGGGGTTTTGGTTAGAATCCATAGAAACATCACATATTTCAAAATAAAACTTTATGAAATCAAGTTGGATTTTCATCTTAGATGGAAATTCCTATGAAAGAACTCCTCCTAACACAGAGCTCCCTTTGGTTTTCCTCCGTTCCCCTGGATTCTCTCCATGTTTGGGATCAGAACCTCGGCGGGATCTTCCTGCTCATTTCTACCATCTGCCATTTTCTGGGAGGGAGTAGTTTTTTTCTCGGCCTTATCTCCTTTGTTTACATCTACTATCGGCCAAAACTTGCCTTTGAACTTTCTCTGGGATTACTCACATCCGCAGTGATGGTTTCCATTTTAAAATTTTACCTAGAAAGTCCAAGGCCCTTTCCCTATCCGGAAGCCTTTGATGAAAAAGCATTTGGTTTGCCTTCTGGTCATGTTTACTCTGCCGTTGTCGTCTGGGGATTGTTAGCTTATCGAATTCCCAAACTTTGGTTTCGAATTCTTTCTTTTTTTATCATTCTATTTATGCCTTTTTCAAGAATGTATCTCAAAGTACATTATTTAGGAGATGTGAGTTTAGGTTTTGGATTAGGTGTTTTCCATTTACTCATCATTTTATTTTTACTCGATCGATTTTATAAAAAAGATTCCATTCCGGCCTTCCTACATACAAAGAACTATCGTACACTCAGCCTACTTGGGATTGTCATCACTTTATCTCCAATCTCTTTGGACTCTCCGTTTCTTTCTGTAGAACATCACCATAGTTTGTCGGGAGTGTTAATGGCAAGCGGTGCCCTTGGCGGTTTTTGGCTTGGAATTTTATTTTATCCAAGACTTAGCAAATCAGAGTTTTTAGATTGGTCCCTTCCTAAATGGGATTTCACTTTTGGAACTAAAAATTTTAATAATTTCTGGATTACGGTTTTTGTTCGTTTGTTAGTACTTGCGATTGTGATCTTATTGCTCTACGTTGTCCCTGGAATTTTGATCAAAAAAACCATTTGGAAGGACGATTTGTTTTTAAGATATATTCGTTATTTAGTTGTTGGATTTGCTTTGGTGTTTTTTGTTCCCTTGGTTCTGCAAAAAATCCAAAAAGGAAAGTTTTTGCAAAACTAGTACATGCAAAAAATAAAAAAAATATTTCAACTTTTAAAAGTAGAGTTATTAAAAGAAGGAGTTCTCAAAAACTCTTTCTTTGTTAGTAGCTCCAAAGCTTTATCCGCCATCACCAATTTGGTGTTTATGATTTATTCCGTAAATTTGTTAAGCAAAGCGGAAAACGGAAAACTCCAATACTTTTTAGGATTTTTGCCGGTGGTTCTGGCAGTTGCAGAATTTGGTCTTCCGAATGCATTGATCAAATACATATCCCCAATGGCGGAGAAAAAAGAAAATCCAGGTGCCATTCTAAGTGCATCATTAAGAATTAAATTTTATTCTTTTTTATTTTTATCTATTGTTTGTTTGGTGGCCTACCTAACGAGTGATGAAAATTTCTTCGTTTTGTTACTTTTGTTATTTGGTGGGATCATCATCTCATTTATTTCCTACTTCGAAAGTTTATTTGTTTCTTACAGGAAATACAAATCTCTTTCTCTCTGGAATCCACTTCCAAACGTAGTTCGACTTCTATTGTTAATCTATTTATCTGAATCAAGTATCCATCCTCTCACATATATGGATATTCTCGCTATTTTTTGTATTGCTCCTATTTTTGTTTTATTTTTGTTCTTTTTCTTTTTTGGTAAAGAAGAGATTTCTTTTACCGCAGAAGCTTCTAAAGTCAGAACCAATGAAAAAAAACTTTTACTATTTAATCTTTGGGCTTTTGCTGCCTCAATTTTTGCAATCCTTTCGGATCGTTTGGAAATTTTCTTTTTAAACCAATTCCACCCACCAGAAATTGTTGCCGACTACGGAACCGCATTGCAACTGTTTAGTGGATTTATCATTATCCTTGCTACGTTCAACTCCATCATTTTTCCAAAATTGGCAAGGCTTGCTGAAACAGAAGAATTTCCCAATGTTCTAAAAAAATCTGTGTTTTTGGGTGGGATGATTGCGATTGTCTTATCACCTGGAATTTTACTAGCAGAACCCATCTTAACATTGTTATTCGGAACAAAATATACAAACTCGATTTCTGTATTTAAAATTTTATATCCGAATTTTTTGCTTCAATTAGTGTTTGCCCCTTTAGGAACTGCACTCTTTGCTTTGGGATTGCCTAGACTACTCGCAGGGCTTGCATTACTTCGTTTGTTATTCGGTGCCATCTTCGATTATTGGATCATTCCCGACTGGGGTGCCAATGGAGCCGCTATATCACTTTTTCTTGGTCAAATTGTATCTTGGTTATTATTAACCGGTTACTTTATGGCTTATTTTCGGAAGTAACAAACTCATACATTTTTTTATAATTAGTTTCTAACAATTCCCATTCATTTGGAGAAGTATTACCTTCATATATTTTTAAATAAGATTCTTTGACCGATTTTCCGGCAGCCAAAGATTCTTTTAATTTTAAAATTACCATCTTCAATTGGATTGAATCGTTTTGGACGTCATAATCCCGATTGATTTTTGTTCCAGAGGACATTTCAAATTCTCGAACAAACATTTCAGACAAACCCAAAATTCCATATCCATACAATGGATTTGTTCGAAATTCCGATCTTGTTTTTGCCCATGCCAATAAAAACAAAGATGAATTTGGTTTATATCCACCTAATAATGTTCCATCGGGGAATTGTAATTTTTGTGAAAATCGAACAATGGCTCGTGAAAGTTCTTTTCTTCTGCGGACCGAAAAATTTGTTTTTTCTGCTTCTGTCAAATATACGTAAATGACTGCTTCTTCTTTGCTATGGTCTGTCTTCTCAAAAAACCGGCTCAAATCATGAGAAAAACGAGTGTCAGCTTCTCCATATGAAAAAATAACCAACAGAAGAGGGAAAATGAGAAGAAATCCATGTCTGTATTTCAAAAGTATTTTCTTCATCCCTACAAGTATCGGGATAGTTTCCTTTCTCTTTCTTTCTTTTTTTTCAGGTCTTTCTGCAGAGTCTTACTCTGACTCGGTAATGGATGACGACCGTGCCAACCGCCATTTTGGACGAGTGGTAGTTAAAGAAAGATCCCAAACGATTCCAACAAGACCAGAGGTGAAGGGATTTGGTTTCCAAACAGAACTCATTGCCGGTGGTAAGTTCCAATCTCAAAAGGGAGGACTGGATTCAGAAAAGGCAAATCGTTATGACTCACAAGGAATCCTCACAACTCCTAGTTTATTTTATTTTGTGAACCAAGGTTGGAGTTTGGCAGTCCTTATTGCGCCGAGAGTCGGTCTTTCCGAAGGAAGGATCGTCGATAAAGAAGTGAGGACAATTTATGATGCCGAAATCACAGCCCTCGCCTCAAAAGAAATTTCAGGTATCCAAGTGGCCTTGGAAGCGGGTCGTGGGTTCAATCGATTGGACCGGTTTGGTTTCTTTTTTGTGGGAATGGCAAATTATGGATCGGTTTCCCTCTCACATTCCTCTGGTCTTCGCATAACAGGAATTCGCCTAAATGCAAAACCCGAATGGGAAAATTGGTTTGGACCTCCCTGGGCCGGTTACCGTAGGGAAATTTATGGTGGCCTTCTCAGTTCTGAAAAGGCTTTGTTTTGGGAAGAGTTTCGTTTTTTTCATTATGTACTTTCTGATCCCAACCATAATACCAATGGGCAAATTCTTTCGGGCCAAAGAGTTTCTAGTCGTTACTCTTACAGTGGAATGGAGTTCCAATCGAAAAAATTTTGGGAAACTTGGGCGTTGGATTTGGTGGGCATTCGGCTTCTTGGCGAGTCAAAATCTTCCTCTACTCCTTGGTCAGAAAAACAAATTGCAACGAATTCTTATTTAGGATATTTATCTCTTCACTCCCAAGGTGAAAAATTTAGTTTTGCTTTGGCCGGCCTTGTTACCAAAAAAGATACAAAAGAACGATTAGACTCAAATAGCGATGGTTATGCGTCCAATTTTGCGGAACCAAGAGTCCTTGGTGGATATTCTTCATTTTTATTATACCAATCTTTGGACTTAGTAAACCCATCGCAGTTTCGAGATGTTCCCTCAAAAGAAAATCCCAACTTTGAAAACAAAGGAAATCGAATTTATGGAATCCAAATGGGTATGGATTGGAATACTTTTTTTCGCACTGATTTATTTTTGAATCGATCCGACTCTGCCTTAGGCAAAGGCAGTGAAGTCATAGGGAAACTAAGTTTTTTATCTAACGAATATGGAAAATTATTTGCTCAAGTCAGTGCTTCGTATACGATGATGGACCCTCGCCAAACTCGCGTCCTCATCACAGAACCATTCACAGAAGAAATGCCTAAAAAAGAATACTTACGGTTTTATGTTTCTCTTGGGGTCCAATTTTAACTGGGTTGCATCAGTTTGTACCAAGTTTTGAAAAACCGAACTTCGTTACCCTTTTCATTATAAACAATAGAATCAATATTCATCTTAGCAAGAAAGATTCCCCTTCCACTGACTAAGTTAGCAGCAGGGTTAACAACAGGATTGGGAATTTGACTGACAGCAAATCCATTTCCTTCATCACGAATGACAATAGTGATTCCAACATCATCCATAGATATTTCTACGAAGACAAAAGAATTGTTTTCTGCACAACGAGAATCTACTAACTTAAAATAATCTTCATTGGCTTCTAAACATTCTTGTTTTTCTGCATAACTCACACCAGCCACACCGTGTTCAATAGCATTTGCCAAAAGTTCATACAACACAATTTTAATGGATATTAAATCTTCTTGAGTGGCTAACGGTGAATTTAAAATCTGTTTTACGATGAATGCAATGTAAGAATTTAATTTTTTAATTTGTGGGCGAAGTTTGATTCTACAGTCATCACTAAACTGAATGATTTCACCACTATTAAAGAGTAGACTTAAATCAATGTCTGCGTTTTCAAATTTTTTGATCCGAGAACGAAGAGCTTCCATTCGGAACGGTTTCAGAAAAAAATCAACCGCTCCCATTCTAAATACATCGATGGCAATTTGAATGTCACTATCGCCAGTAATCACCAAAAAAGGAGTTTGGTTTCCGTCTGCCCTCAGTTTCTGAATGAATTGGATTCCATTTAATTTTGGTAAGCTGATATCAGAAATGATAAGATCAAATGTATTTTGATTAGAGATCGCAAGAGCCTCTTGTCCGTCGGAAGCAAGAGTGACATTAAATTCATCTTTGAAGTATTCCCAGAACAATTCGCGGATTGTATCTTCGTCATCAACAAAAAGGATTTTCATAGAATGGAGTCTTAGAGTAAAGGGAACTCCAATCTATAACAATTGTAAATCTATTTTTAAGTTTTAGTCTTCTAAGTTGTAGGCACGGCCCAATTTATAAGTCAGTTGTAACTCTTGTTGGAGATCCAAAATTTCCCTACGTGTAAAAAAAGCGATCTTTCCACCGGATAGCTCAAACGCATAGTAGGTGGTCTCTTCCGACTGAAGAAGGGTTTTTAATTGGCTAAGGGAAGTGACCCGTGTTCCGTTTACCTTCTCTAGTACCAAATCCTGAAATTCTTGGTATCCTAGGTTCCCTTCTAGGGGAAAAACACGACTTAAGATCACGATCTTTTCACGAACAGGGTGCACTTTTTTTTGGTAGTAGTCAGAAAGATAAACTAGTTTTTTTTCCGACTTAACTCGGTATTCAGAACCAAATTCCTTCAAATATGCATTTGTAAGTTCCGTAAAGAAAAATCCACCTACAATCAAATATAGGGGTTTTCGTTTTTTGGCTTCTTCTGGAATTAAAAAATCATTTGAGTCGTATGCCCGCAAATCATAACTTACGTTCTGATTCTGAAAATTTCTATGAAGTTTTAGCTGCACACTTTCGCCTAACTCTCGCAATGCTCCACTTGGTTTACGCAATATCAAATCATAAACTTTGTCCGTACGATCCCAATCATCAATTTTAGAAAGAGGAATTGAATTGACTTCTGTGATCAAATCACCAGGAAACAGATTGTAAGCAGGTCCAACACCGGGGATCACTTCCGTTACTAAAAGAGGATTTGTATTATTTTTAGAATAATACTCACGTTCCGACGGAGTCAAATTGACATCAAAGACCAAACCTGGATGGGGAAAGGGTTTTCCTTCTGTCCTGTAAAATGTTTCTACATATTCTGTTGGAATCAAATATTCCCCGATGGTTACTCCGCATAACACTTGATTTTTGAAGAAAAAGTCAGATTCTTCTGAAGTTTTTTTCTCGAGGAGTAATACCTTGATTGGTGTTTTTGAAAACGGAAGGAATACATAACGAGACTTACCCGTTGGGCAATGTTTAGTTGCTGATTTGGAATCCAAAACTACTGATTTAGGGAGTTTGGGAATCTCTTTTGTTTCCAAAAGAATAAATCCTGTTTCTTCATCATAAGATTTGATCCCTAGTTTGGGAACAGAATAATCAAAAGATTCAAATTCAGCAAATACTGGATTTTGTTTGGGTAGAGTGACTCCAAAAAAAAGTCCTTTTCCAATATAAAGCAAATTCAACTTTCTGGAATAAGGTTCACCTACAAGCCAAGGATTTTGGTGGCTCGTTTTTTGGAATGTAATCTTGGATTCGATCACACGTTTGTCTGCAAACTCTTCGGCGCCAACTGGAAGTAAGGTGGCAAAAACCGAAACAATTACAAAAATATATTTAAAATTCTTCATAATTTGCACCATATCTTTTTTTCACACGTTGGTTCATTTGGTAAATAGACTCCGGCCTAAGAACAATGGGCAAATCCATACCTCGAAACCTAAGGACTATAAATCCTTTTTTGCCTTCTTTCCAAATAGTTTTAAATTCATTTAAATCTTTAGGTACTTTTCCGTTAATCGACTCAACAACTTTATATTTATACTTTTTATACTTTGAAGTTTCAGGATCATTGAATGTATAACTCAGCACAATATCCCGAGTTGTATACCTGTACAACAGATCTTGAATGAAATAACTATAGTGGTATTTTAGAGAACTATCCAAGTCTCCATCTTCTGAATGGAAAAAGGACCTTGTGATCGGCTGGAAAACAAATCCTGCCTGTAAAAAATAATCTTCTGTAGAATCACGATACAAATCCAAGGCATAGTTTTTTTGCAGATTCACTTCCGCATCATAACGTTTTCCTGCTCTGTAATAACTAACCGCCACTTTGGAATTTAACTGTTTGTTTTCGATCCAATCGATGATAAATTCCTTTTTATTGGACTCAGTAATTTCTCCATCATTCGAAAGAGGTAGATTATCCACTGCAAAAACAAAATCCTTTTCTTTTAAGACTTTTGAAAACGTAGAAGAAGGATAAATTCGGTTCACAAAAATACCTGATTGATTGGCTGGAACCTTCATTGCTTGTTTTAAACTTTTTGGATTTCCATTTTGAAAAGTGAATCCAATGTTAGGAAACCCATCATACTTTCCGTCATTTATATCTTCTAAAAAGTGACGTATGATATCATTTGATATCAGATAAGCAATCCCTTGTTCTAAAGTACTAATTTGAAATACAAGACCAACCACTTTCCCATTTTGAACGGCAGGGCCCCCAGAATTTCCTGGTTGGATATTCGCATTGATTTTTAAAACATTTCGATAGTCTAACCCGGAGTAGGTGTATCGATTTTTTTCAAAACGAAGGATAGATCCTTTTTCGACTGATAAACTATCATTTCCATTTGGAAAACCTAAAAGTAATACATCCGATCCTAAATTTGGGATCCCTTCTAAAAAAGAAAGTGTTGTGGTTTGTTCTGAAAAATCTGGATCATTTACTTGTAATAAAGCCAAATCACAATCATAACCGATATATTTAACATCCGCTAAATATTCTTTTTTAGTAAAACTACTTTTGACAAGAATTCGTTTCGCATCACGAACCACATGTGCATTTGTCAAAATGGTTTGATTTGGCAAAACAAGGCCCGATCCAAATCCAGTGTACAAATTCTTTTTCATCCATGGTTGTGTTTTGTTTTCTGTATTAAACCCCTCATTACGAATGAGAACCACTGAACGGAATATAGAATCCACTGCAGGTTCGGGATCTACTTGAGCCCAAAGCGAATGACTCATAAGAAAAAAGATAAAACTGAATTTTAATAATCTATTCATAATACAAAACGATTTTCTCCCAAAAGGTTTGAGTTTCTGTGATCTTTTTTAAGACAGCAGTTCCTAAAACGTGATCACCAGGTTTTGGATCTTTCCAAATCGTATTTGAGGAAACCAAATCACCGGATGCTGTTGATGGCACACGGATCAAACTATAAGCTGAATCACGAATGCATGTGATACGAAAGACAAAGGAAACGGTTTGGTCCCAATAAAAACTTTGGTCCTTTTCAATAAACTCCAATGGACAAGAAGAATCAAAAAACACTTCAATATTGGAAGGAACTTCCTTTCTTCTTTTTGGATTTTGGGATATGGATTTAAAATAAAATAAATTCGGATTTTGAATGGGTTTGTATGAGCCCGTGGTTGGTTTGTTTTCTGTGACAACAGGAATTTGTTTTTTTGAAGGATAATCCAAATCGGTATCATCCGTATTCAATCGGGCTTGAGTTTTTGTTTCACCTACGACAAGACCGGTTTCAATTTCTAAATACTGTTTTTTCCCGATATGATGGATGGCTCTCAATTGAAATTTCCCAACTTCCATTTTCCTTTTTTGATTGGAACGGAATTGGATGAGAAGAGGTTCCGAATCAGTTTGACAACTAAATCGAAAGTACGTGACAGATGAAATGCGAGAGGCAGGTTCTATATGGCAAGTTTCATCCTCCATCAAAAAACTTTGATGCAAACGAATCTGTTTTTTGATTTGAGCGGATGGTTTTTTTTCCTTCCATGATTCCACTTCCATCTTTAGCGAATGCAACGATGGGTAAATCTTTGTGCGGTCCGCAAAAACAACTCCTGTTGCCAAAAGAAACAAAATCAATCCAAAGTATATGTGCATCTGCCTAATCATGAAATACCGATTGTACAAATTATCGGCTGGTTCCCCCGCTAGAATCAACTGGCATCCCATTGATTTCTTTTCTCATTATGTCTCAAACCAGAGATGAACTTTTTTTTTGGTTTTCAGACTTTCAAAAATTCGAGGGGTGGAAAAGTAATGTAAGAAATAGGAGAATACTTTTTTGAACTGGAACTTTCTAAAAACCGAAATAGAACCTGGTGACTTCCTCATCGATTGTCGTTCACAATCAGCGTATGAAGAGGAAACTTTGGAAGGTGCCTACTACTATCCATTTATCAAAAAAGCATTCGGATCTGATCCAGAATCCCAAAAGAAATTGTACGGACCGATGGTCGCAGTCGTACAAGAATTTCAAAAATCAAAAAAAACACGAATCATTGTTTTCGATGAAGGAATGGGAATGTTTTCCACTCGGATGGTGTATTTACTCCGTGGGATGGGAATCAAAGACGCTTATGTTCTTGGCCAAAAATGGCCTGTCACAGGAAAAAAATCCAAAGGTGAGTTCAAAATTGAACCTCCCATTGCAGACAAAGTAAAACCCATCGAAGGTGTCGTAGACAAAGCCTTTATGGAACGTAATCTTACCAAACTCCAAATCTTTGATGCAAGGACCATGGAGGAATACGAAGGACGATTGCCACGACTTACGGCTCCAGAAGAAGGAACTCTTTGTGGTCGTTTGCCAGGCGCTTTTTTATGGGATTGGAGAAATTTATATGATGGGGATGCAAATCTCATCGAACGTTCTCTTTTCAAAAAACGCCTCAATGGATTTCCTTTTATGCCAGAACGACCCACTGTGATTTATGATTACAATGGTGCTCGCTCTTGTTTACTTGCGCTTATGCTCCGTGAAGCAGGTTACATTGATGTCACTACCTACCAAGGTTCTTGGTTTGAATGGAGAAAATCAAGCCTACCCAAACAAGCGGTCGCAGTATTCGGTGTCAAACAAGGAGCGGCCGCAGCACCACGTGTGGGCGGATTAGATCGCAAGAAAGTTTAAAAAAGAATTTACGAATCCTCAATCCATCGATCCACTAATCTCTGCTCCTGGAGGGGTCGATGGTATTTCGTTTTATTTCCCTATCTCTATCACTGTTCTTTTTGGAATGTGCTTCCCGCATCGTTTCGAATCTTCCGATTCCAGAAGAATCTTATTCTCTCACACAAAAAGTACAATGGATTCAATCGACAAATGAATTCACCTTAAGAAACCAATCTCTTTCAAAAGACTTTATTAAACTATCCCTCGAAGAACCATTTCTTTTGTCCTTCACTAAGGATACCATCTCCAAATACCGAATGGCTTCGTTCCAATTCAAAGAAAGTTTACAAAAATCTTGCAACAAACAATCAGTAGACGATATCAAAAAAGAACCGGGGAAAATTACCATCAAAGGGAAGTTAACTGGAAAAGATTGTTCCACCGATTACCAGCTCATTTTCCAAACCAAATCAGATACGGAGGTAGAATTTAAAATCACTCTTTCTGATCCGTCCTTAAATAGAATCCACCTACATTATGTTTCTCAACCTGAAGAAAAAATCTTTGGGTTAGGGGAACAGTTTACCTATGATGAACTCAAAGGAAAAACTCCCTTTTTATTTACAGAAGAACAAGGTGTGGGTCGTGGTGACCAACCAATCACAACTGGTGCCAATCTTATGGCCGGTGCCGGCGGAAACGCATACACAACTTACGCACCCATCCCTCACTACATCACTTCGGAGAACCGCTCCTTATTTTTTGAAAACAGCGGTTATGCGAATTTTGACTTCAGCGATTCAAAAAAAACTAAAGTGGAGTTTTGGGATTTCCAATCTGAAAAATCACTGTCCGGAACCATTTGGATCGGAACATCTAGCAAAGCCCTGATCGAAGCTTATACCAAAAAAACAGGTAGATTCCCAAAACTTCCCGATTGGGCTTACGGCACTTGGCTTGGTGTCCAAGGAGGATCTGAAAAAGTTTCTGCCATCGTCAAACAAGCAAAGGATGCCGGAAATCCTGTCACAGCCCTTTGGATCCAAGATTGGTGTGGGCGTCGTGTGACTAATTTCGGAGACCAACTCAAATGGCGTTGGTATGCCGATGATACTTTGTATCCTGACTTTAAAAAATTTGTGAAATCAATGAATGACCAAAACGTACAGGTGTTAGGTTACATTAATTCCTTCCTGGCTGATACAGATCCTAAAAAACCGGGAGATGATTTTACAAACCCACTCTTAACAGAAGCGAAAACAAAAGGTTATTTGGTAAAAAATACCAAAGGAGAAGACTATCTCATCCAAACGGTTGGTTTTCCCGCTTACCTCATTGACCTAACCAACCCAGCCGCTGTTCGTTGGACCAAAGACCTAATCAAAAAAAATATGATTGGAATGGGTCTTTCTGGTTGGATGGCTGATTTTGGAGAGTGGTTGCCTTATGATGCAAAATTATATTCTGGAATCGACGCCAAAATTTATCACAACCGTTATCCGGTAGATTGGGCAAGGATCAATCGGGAAGCCATAAGAGAAGCAGGGATGGAAGGAAAGATTGTTTTCTTCACACGTGCCGGATACAGTTATTCCAACGCCCACTCCACTCTCTTTTGGGAAGGAGACCAGATGGTGAGTTTCGGAACCAATGACGGCCTTCCCTCTTCGATTGTTGGGCTCACAAGTTCCGGGATCAGCGGTTATGCATTAAATCATAGCGATATTGGTGGATACACCACAATTTCCAATCCACTCCGAAACTACCATAGGTCCAAAGAACTTCTTTTACGATGGGCTGAAGCTTCTGCCTTTACACCGGTTTTTAGAACCCACGAAGGAAATAAACCTCTCAAAAACTGGCAGGTATATACCTATACCAAACCAGATGGAACCAAATCCCTCGGTGATGAAGATACAGTAACTCTTTTTGCAAAAATTGCAAGAATCCATTTTGCTCTTAAGCCATATATCCAAAGTTTGGTGGAAGAAGCATCCATCACGGGAATCCCTGTTGTCCGTCACAATTATTTGGTAGAACCGGAAGATAAAAATTTGTTAAAATACAAATACCAGTTTTTTTTAGGAGATGATCTTCTTGTGGCTCCAGTTGTGGAAAGTGGAGAAATTGTTCAGGAAGTTTACCTTCCTCGCGGCAGATGGTTACACCTTTGGACAGGAACCACTTATGATGGTTATAGAAAGGTTCAAGTCCCAGCTCCGATCGGAAAACCTCCCGCTTTCATTCGAGTAGGTGGAAAATCAGAAGGCCTCATTCGTTCTTCCATAAATTCCATTCGCAATAAAGATTAAGTAACAAAAGAGATACCCAAATGAAATTTGCACTGATCGGTGACATCCACGGATATTGGAACCAGAAAGATATCGAATACTTCAATGCTTCGGATTACGATTGTTTGTTCTTTACGGGAGATCTACGTGGAAACCCAAAACTCGGAAAACTTTCATTCCAAGGTCTTACCAAACGTGCATATATGATTCCCGGAAATTGGGATGGAATGAGTTTAACTGCTATCATTGGGGAAGTAATCCATTCGAAAGTCCTCATCCATTCAGGTCAAATTGGCCAAAACCGTAGGATGCGCAATCTTTCGGAACTCGTAAAACCCATTTCCTTACTTGGTTATAGTTCCTTAGTATTGTCGAAGGAATTGGATTTAAGTCTTATCGTGGGTCGTCCTCATGCGATGGGTGGAGGTCTTAGTTTTCAACCCTATCTAACAAAAGCCTATATGGTTTCCAATATGGAAACTTCGATTCAAAAGTACAAACGTCTGATCGATGGGACCAAAGAAAAAAATTTATTCTTTCTTTCGCATAACGGGCCTTTTGGGTTAGGTGAGTCCAAAAATTCCATCTATGGGGCTGAGTTTAAAAAAGAAGGTGGGGACTGGGGGGATTCGGATCTTACAGAAGCCATTGATTATGCCAAATCCATTGGGAAAAAAGTACCATTGGTTCTCTCCGGTCATATGCACCATTCAATCAGCAAAAAAAGAGAACGAGAGACTCACGAATACACAGGTGGAACCTTCTATGTGAATGGTGCCAAGGTCCCAAGGATACGAGAAGGAAAACATTTCCATACCAAAATTGAGTGGGATGGTGGTTCTGCCACCGTGATCCCACTTTGGGTATAGCGACCATTCACTAACCCAGAGTGGTTTCTATTTCAATTTTTCCAGAAAGAATTTTATGAACTGGGCAAGCATTGGCAACGGAAAGTAATCTTTCTCGTTGTTCTGTGCTTAGATTTCCAGAAAGAACTACAACTCTTGTAAATTTATGATCTTCTGCCGATCGTTTATCGATTGTTACATGAACTTCCACAGCATCCAAAGGATATTCTTTTCGATCCGCATACATTCTGATCGTAATGGAGGTGCAGGCACCCAAAGAGGAAGCTAGTAATTCCGTAGGCATTGGCCCTAGATCCGTTCCTTCTTTATCTTTTGGTTCATCGGCTATCCAATTATGTTTTCCAGCTGAGATTTTTGTTTCATACTTTGTTTTGGCAGTGGATACCACCACCTTGTCTTCGAACACTGCTGTCATTTGGATTCTCCTTTAAAAATACGCTCAGCTTCCAAAATCGCACGATTGCGGTTGTTTAACATAGCCTCTTCCACTTTTAGACGCATCTGTTCAAACTCTTCTTCATTCAATTCGCGAGGAACTGAAATGGGTTCCCCATAAGAAACAACAAAGGTAGTGAAGGGTTTCGGAACTCTATGTTTGTCCCAAGCTCTTTCCAAAATCCATTGTCTACTGCATTCATAATGAAACGGAACGATAGGAACTTGAGTTACCTGCGCTGCAGCAATGATTCCTGGTTGGACAATCAAAGCGGGACCACGTGGGCCATCCGGTGTAAAGGCAGCAGGTAGACCTTTTTTCAGATGTTGGATCACAGCCTTTAATGCCTTCGACCCACCTTTCGAACTACTACCCCGAACACTTGTGTTTCCAAACCTGTGAACGACTTGGTTGATATAATCTCCGTCTTTCGATTCAGAAATCAAAACGGCAACATTTTTTCCTCTGTGCAGATATGGAGAGTACAAAACGTTCGTATGCCAAATCGAATAGATAAAAGGTTTTTTGTTTTTGAATAATTCTTCGTATTGTTCGTTTGTCAAAAAACGAAACCTGGAAGTAAAGCCAATCAAACGTTGGAACCAGACTACAATGAGCGGCAACAACCAGACTAAAAATCTACGTTTCAAATCTAAAATGTCTCCCTGGAGTTTGGCTCCAGAGAAACGTAAATCGAAGGAAAGATCAAGTTAAGTTTTCTTTTTGAACAAATCGCCGAGTTTGCCCAAATCTTCTGGTTTGATATTGGTTCCGGCAGCTTTTTTGTTTTCTTCCTGAATTTCTTTATACACTTCTGCACGATGGACAGAAACATTTTTAGGAGCTTTGACACCAATCTTAACTTGGTCACCTTTGATATCGACAATCACAATCTCGATATCATCACCGATCATAATGGACTGGTTGCTCCTCCTTGCAAGAACTAACACGAGTTATACCTTTTCGGAAGACATCTCTTCCATAGATTCAATGATGTTTTTTCGAATGGGATGATTTTCATCTCGAGAAATACATTGTTTGCCCTTTCCTTCTTTCCCATTTAGAATGATCGGGCCTTGTAAGTTTGCCGTCATTCCTTTTGGGTTGTCATGAGGAATGGTAACAATTAGAAAAATAAGACCTTCTTTCCAAGAAACAAGTCCAATATCATGAAGTTCTTCATCTGAAATAGCAGGTTTATAATCATTCATAAACAGTTCTGGTTGGATGACAATAAATGCAAGTCCCGATTCTTTCGTGGATTGTAACCATTTAAAAGGACTTTCAGGACTTTCTTCAATGAGAGCATACTCATCAAATTCATCAAATCCAAGTAAACCTTGTGGGAATTTTAGGATTTGTTTTGCGTCCACTTGGATGGTTCCGAAAGGTTTTGTGTGAATCGTTACCGACATTCTAGTTCCTGTACTTTCTTTTCTTTCTAATATGACCGTCATTTAGTTTCCGTTACCGAAGGAAATCCATAAGAGTTGGTTTGATAATTTTAGAACCAACATTTAACGCATAACTATGAATTGTTTCCAACCACTTCATATTCATGATTGTCTCTGGAAAATCGATTCCTTCATTTTTAGCAAGAAGTTCTGTCATATACATTTTGTCATAAGAGACTCGTTCTTCATGTTGTTCCAAACGATTCATACGAGCACCAATGGTCGACCGGTGGCGAAGGATGTTTTCCAAAGCCAAATCTAAATCACCTAAATCCCTACCACCAATTCGTTCTTGGTCTTTTTGGATCAAGTCATTTCGAAGTTGGATGAGAACATCAAATACCGAAAGCCCAGTAACAGTTGCCGACTTAGAGAAGTTATTCGGTGGTTCGCTCGCACTCGGTTCAATGAGTCCAATATCACGGAGTACTGTTCCTCCATCCACATCCTCTAACCAAATTTGGTGAGGTGCTGTAGAAGAAATGGAAATATTATCTTGGGCCAGTTTACTTGCTTTGACTTCGAGTGGAGAGTTATTGATTTTATCAATCACATCATCAATGGTATCACCCACAGAGATATGAATTTCCACTCCATCAATTTTAAACTTTTGGTCGGATGTGGCTTGGTAAGCAGAGTTATCTACTTTGGAAGTGACACTGACGTTCGTTCCCCAAAATACTTTGTTACCAGGAATGGTAATCGGAATGTATTCGCCTTTTTCGATTTCACGGAGTTGTTCTCCGATATCACCGCGATACTCTACACCCACGTATTGGTTTTTGAGTTCGAGGCCTTGCAGACCTTTAATTTTCGATTCAATTGGTTCAAAGGGAGGTCTTTCGATCACATGACCACCAAACAAAGGTTGTCCGGTCGCATCACGAGCATTGGCAAGATCCACAATCGCACGTAAGTGTTGGTCGATTTCTTTACCAATCGCCACTTCCAATTCAAAACCCTTGTCCCCTTGGTAAATTCCGTTTCCGGCCTGAACCGTAAGAACACGAGCCCTTTGGAAAATTTCTCCCATTTTATCTAGGACACCATCGATCTGTTGTAACCTTTGGTATCCATCCCCAATATTTTCTTCGTATTGGGAAAGTTCATTGAGGCGGGATCGAAAATACATTTGGTTTGTGGCCGCACCCGGATCATCCGAAGGTTTACGGATTTTTAATCCAGTCCCCAGTTGGGTTTGGGTTTCGTCCATAGCCACTTGGTGGCGATTTAAGTTCCGCACCAAGGAATTGTTTTGCATCATGTTAGTAATTCTGATCATGATTATACACCTAACCTATTGATGACGAGATCCAACATCTCATTGAGTGTTGAAATCATTCTTGCGGAAGCATTATAAGATTGTTGGAACTGCACCATATTGGCCATCTCCTCATCCAAGTTTACACCCATCACCGACTGACGCATGTTTTCTAGTTCCACCATCAGTTCATTTTGAGTGGTATACTCTTGTTTTGCTTCTCTTGCTTCCGTTCCAAGTCTTGAGATGAGTGAGTTATAAAAATCATCCGTTGTTTTGGAATAATCAAACATCACTGGTTTTTCACGGAGGGCCGCAGCAATGAGAAGGGCATTGGATCCGTCTTTTTGACCGTTAGGTGAATTGTAATCACCCGATCCATTTACGTCCTTACCGCGAGCTGCCGCAATGTTTGCCGGGTTGTTTCTGACATCTTCTGACATTTTAAAGAAAGAAGAAGGATGATACATTGGAGTCAGAGTGATGTCCTGCGCATTCGCTTGGAATTTATTGATCTCACCCACTTTTCTGTAATCAAAAGATCCAGCAACACCTGTCGCTGTTAGGATTCCTGTAAGACCCACAAGAAGTTCCCCGGAGTCTTCCAAGTGGCGGATCATAAAGTTTTCTTTTTTATCGAGTGGGTTCGTGGTTGCTTTTAGCGCCAACTGGTTGTCATGCGACATGTAAGCCACAACACCTGTTTCCGAACGATTGATTCGTTTGATGACTGCATTCAAAGTATCATCTTTGGAGTAAGGAACTAAAATCTCAGTTTCCCCACCAGGACTTGCTTTCAAAAAACGCATAGTTCCGGAAATTCCAATCGGACGATCCGCATCAAGAGAAGTGCGACCAGTCACACGAAACACTGCCGTTTTATCGTTTAATCCATCGCCATCGGTATCAATTTCACCAAAGGTATTGGTCGCAAGAGCACGGCTTTCAAAAAAGTTAAGATTGGTTTTTCCATTCAAACCAAATCCATCTTTATGGATTTCGTTGATCACATCCATCGCATTGATGGCAAGGGCATCCACGGCATTGATTTTTTCGACAAGGATTCGATCCCTGATTTCGTATAGAGCTTGGATGCTTCCCTTACGAAGTAAAACCGTATCACCAGTCTCAGACCATTTTAAATCCAAAAGGCCATCGTTATTTGGATTTCCCACCAAATCGATTTTATGAACCTTTTGTCCTTGGACAAGGATCTGTTGGCCAATAAAAACCATGAGTTCATCTTCATCACTGCGACCAATGGTAATGTCTGCCATCCCCGCTAGTTCTTGCAAAAGTTCATCCCTTCTGTCCAAAAGGTCATTGGGATTATCACCTAATGCTTGTGATTTTGTGATTTTTTCGTTCAGAGATTTGATATTCTCTGCCACTGTATTCAAATGATTGACTTTGGATTCGATCTCACGATTGGATTGGTCACGTAAGAGGGAAAGTTTGCGATACACATCTTCCATTCTTGAACCAAGGGCTTCCGCTTTTTCTTGGACCACGGCTCTATGGGCTGTTTCTTCTGGATAGTTCGAAAGATCTTCCCAAGAAGACCAAAACTGATCCATCATGGAACGAAGTGTCGTTCCTGTTGGTTCATTAAAAACAGTTTCTACTTGGTATAAATAATCATTCTTTTTCCCCCAATATTCTTTGAGAGAAGAAGAATCAATGATACGATCATCAATGAAATTATCGCGAACTCTTTCGATTTCGGAAACTTTTACCCCTTGTCCAATTTGTCCCGGAACCTCTGCTCGGTTGAAAGCGGGTTCATAAAGAGGATCCATACTATTCATTACCACTCGTTGGCGAGCATAATGTTTGTTATCCGCATTGGATATGTTATGACCTGTGGTTTGGATCGCTTGTTGGTGGACCGAAAGTCCTCGTTTTCCTATTTCAATTCCTTGGAATGTTGATCCCATACGATTCTCCTAGGCAGTCGCGTTCAAAATGATCGCGCCCTTTTGGCCCTGCCCACGCCTTGTCGGTTGTTTGTGTGAGGTATAAACTTTTTCTCTGGATAACTCTTGCAAAGAATCAACAGTTGTTTGTAAAAATTCTTTTCTGGTTCTTAAGAGTTTATCATTGGTGATGATCGCATCTTTCAGATCGGCCACAACTTTCTTTAATTCTAATGCAAAGGTTTTGAGTTTAAAATTGGATTCACGATCCATTTGATTTAAAAAATTTGTGAGTGTGATGGAAGATTCGTCTTTTGTGAATTTTTCCTTTTCATACACATCTTCGATGGTCTTCATCCGAATTCGTTCCAATTCAGAGGCTTCTACCATAATATGATAACTATCTTTGACAAGGGACTCGAGAGTTTTTCCGTCCGCAGAATGGATGGACGCTCTTTTTTTGCCTTCCAATTCCAGAAGGCGCTTGTAACAGTCTATTTCATTAGTAAATAAACTTCTAAGTGATTCTACCCAATCCAACATGCGAATTCCTTTTCCCTTATGGGAAGGATCGACGGATTCCCAAACTAGCTTAGGAAAATTTATAAAAATTTACTATTTTCAGGCCTATGTCACTAAAATCGCCTTGTACCAAAGTCTGTATGATGGACCCAGATTCAGGGCTCTGTGCAGGCTGCTTTCGAACCATTGAAGAAATTGGGAATTGGTCTAGGATGACCGAGGAAGAAAGAGAAAAAGTTTGGAGTGAGCTCCCGCAAAGAAAGGCGGGAGGCTCTCTCAAATGAATTGGTTATTTAGAACCTTTATCAATCTTATTGCGGTGTTCTTCACACAATCTATAGAGTTGATCTGTAGATGGATTCTTCTTAGTGACTTTTTTTCCGCATACAATACACATCCCTTGGGCTCTTCTTCTTTTGTATAACAATTGAACTCGTTCGGCACCGGAAAGATTGTATTTACTGATTTGAAGGCGAACCCCTTTTACCAAATAACTACCGATGGCAGATTCATCACCTTTTTTCAATTCGGCAAAAATCTTACTCAGCTCATCCGGTTTAATCGATTTTGGTTTCATACATTCTCCTGCTTTCTTTGTAAAATTAACTCTCTGTTAGATTCTAAATGTTAATGCACATTAGGCAGTACCCACTAACGTGCAACACAATTTTAAAATCATATCCGAATTATCGAATATAGCCGAAAAAACTAGGGATAAACTCTAAGATTAGAATCATTTTTGTCTTGGCAAAGATCAATTATTGATTATGATCAAGTGCAAGGAGTCATGTATGGAAAAGAAATACAAAACACTCAAAGATTTTTTCCCCTTTTACTTAGAGGAACATAGCCATCCCTTCAATCGAGCTCTTCATTTTGTTGGATCAAGTCTAGCATTAGGATGTATCCTTGGTTTTTTATCTACAGGTAAGTTCTATATCTTAGCATACGCTCTTGTTAGTGGGTATTTCTTTGCATGGATCGGACATTTTTTTGTCGAAAAAAACCGACCGGCGACCTTTACCTATCCATTTTATTCTTTTATCTCTGATTGGATCATGTATTTCAAAATGCTAACGGGTCGCATTGATGTTGAATTTGCCAAAATTAAGTCAAATAAAGGCTAAGATGAAACTTGTTCTCAACTTGCTTGTAACTGTTGTTTTGTTTATTGGTTGCCACCCGAAAGATATTTCCAAACAAGAGATCACTTCTCTTCGGGATGGGAACCACGAAAGTCTTTCTGTTTTTTCAAATTTAGTTTTGCCAAAAATTTTAGGACAAGAATTCAAACGATTCGAAACAGAAACAGACAAAGACCAAAAACACGAAGTACAAATCGTCTATGGAAGTAATTCAGCACTCACTTTCAATGATGCTTCGGAATACAGAAAGACAAACACAGAATACCATAGTTTGGTTCTCCTTCGCATTGGTTATGCATTGGCCCTCCACCAGTTCCATAGACTTTCGTTAAGTCTTTCCAAACCTTTTTTCATCCAGGGAGAAAACAATCCTGATGCCGAAATCCAAGAAGCGGAAATTTTTAGAACCACCACTTCCAAAGCGGATTTAGATCTTTTTTGGGAAAATCACCCCAATTTTGATCCCTATCGTGCACCAAAGTTAGGTGAAAAAGAATGGGAAACTGTGACAGGAGAGATTCAAAAATTATGGAACGTGGAATTGGATGAATTTAGTCGTGTGAAGTTGGAATGATCCAAGGATGAGCGTCACCTAACGCTCGCTCCAAACGATCTAAATAAGATAGTTTGGGAATTTCATAGGCACCCAATTGCCAAGTCACATGATTGAGTTGTTGGGTGTCAAAAAGTTCAAATTGGGACTGATTTAATTTTTCGAACAAATGAAAGAGGCCGACCTTTCCAGCGTCGGACTCAAACGAAAACATACTTTCCCCGGCAAAAAACTTACCGATTGCAACCCCATAGACTCCACCCACCAAAACATTCTCAACATTCCATACTTCTACCGAATGTGCCCAACCCAACCTATGTAGTTCCGCATAACCTTCGATAAAGCCTGGAGTAATCCAAGTATTATCTTTTTCTCTGTAAGAACAACCTTGCATCACAATCGAAAAGGCTTCGTTATAACTGATACGAAACTTTTTTTGTTTTACTTTTCTCTGAACAGTTTTGGAAAAATGAACTCTTTTTAAATCAAAAATAGCACGAGGATCAAGGCAATACCAACGAACCGGATCTTCTGACCATGGGAAAATTCCATGTTTATATGCATATAACAAACGCTCAACGGAAAAATCCCCGCCCACAGCGACTAAATCTTCCTTCCAAGTCCTGGGGTTTTTAAAGAATTGTTCAAAACTCCTTTGTGTCAAGGTTCCAATACTTCCTTGGGATAATCATAAACGATTTTTACTTTTAAACTTTTCCCATTTTCATCATTGATATTGGAAAGTCCTTCAAATTGTAAAATCCGCCTGGTCCTGACATCATAAACCAAAAGAAAGGGTTTCACAACCTGTTTCAAAATAAAATTATCAATTTCCAATCGTAGATACAATGCAGGTCTTCCCTTCCACTCTCCATCTCGAATTTTTTCAACGGCGAATTTATAATCATCCAACTGGATCGGTGCTAGGAAATGAAAGGACATCCTTTCCCCTTTTGATAGTGGTTCCCAATTGTTTCTTACAAAATAATCAAAACCGCCATCCATCACGGCAGGAGACTTGGGCGTATAGGTTCTTTCGGAAAGTGGATCTTCTTTTTTTCGTTTGGAAAATAAACGAACGGACTTTCCTTTTACGTCAGCACCTTCCGTATAACCATCGCGAAAGTCTTCTGTTTTAAAAGTTGGTACTTCTGAATTTTTATCGAATTCGATATGTTTGGTGCCAAAAACTTTTCCTTCTGCATCTTTGTATTGGATGTCTGAATAGATATGCTTTCCATTATTATAATATTCTTTATGATTGTCTGAATATATATACTTCCCAGTACCCAAATCGTATGCTTTCCCGAAGTATTGGTATTTTGGTTTTTCCGCCCATAAAGGCAAAAAAGATGGAAAAACTATGGCAAAAAATAGGATTTTACGTATCATACTGCTTAGACCATGAAAAAATACAGACTGACTGACCAAAGGACAGTTTTGGGGATCATTTCCAAACTCACAACGACTGTTCTCCAAGATAAGGATACCAAACAAAAGTTCACTCTCCAAAATCCAATGGCCGTCAATGATATCCTAAAATCGGTTCATATAACCATTTCAACCACAGAACCAATCCTAGTGAAACCAAAGTCACTCGTTTGTGTTCTCAAAGAAAATCGAGTCGAACTCCGGGTCAAACCAGTCAATCCCTACCAAGATGATTTGCTCCAAGTTTACGAAATCCTCATCGAACCTCTGGAACGATCTGCCAAACGAGCGACCATCGAAGACATTTCAGCCTATGAATTGAAGATGGCACAAACTGCTGATTTGGGAACTGTGATTTCCATTTATGGGAAAACTTCAATCATCAACCAAACATTGAATCAATGGCAAATCCATTTGGAACAAATCCTGACAAACAATGGTTACTTTATTAAAAAAATTCAAATTGGTTTTTATTATGCTGCTGATACCCAACTGATGGAAGCACTTGCGAACTCCAAAGCACCATATTACGTACGTGATGCAAATAAACGAATCTTTTATACGGAAAGAGGTTTTTTTAGCCCTAAAAAACTAAGCGAAATTTATATACGTTCCTATTTAGATTCACTTCTATTAAACAATATAAAATCCACTTTGATTTTTCCGTTTTTTTCTAATGGAAAAGTATTACTTGGGTATTTTGAAATCTTAAGCAATCTACCAGATTTGGGAAATTCAGCACTCCAATCAAATCTGGAAGGCCCTGAAGGTATTGGTCCTTTACTAAGTTTTTTAGACCAAAAAGCGGAAGAATTTGTTTTTCAATTGGAATTTGCCTATGCCAAAGATTGGGAAACCATCATTCGCACAACACCCGTTAGAGATATTAGCCAAGACGGCCGCGGAATCGGTTTAACCTTACCTACAGAAACCAACCTCGAAAATCGAATATTAGGTTCTCCTGTTTCGTTTCAGATGGTCATCAATTCTTCACCTTATACTTTTTTTGGAAGCCTTAGGAGTCTAAAAAAGGGAGAGTCTAATACAACAAATATTGGATTACAAATTTTCCAATGTGACAAACCAGAAGGGATGTCTTTACTCAGTACTTACGCATCGAATTTAATTGGAGAGGCTGTTTCGTGACTCCAGAACAATATGAAACGATTGTCAGTTTATTAACAGAAATTCAAAAAACCGGTGGATCCGATCCTTACCGTTTGGTTTTGTATTTAGTACCCAATGTAGGGATCATCTTCGGTACCACACTTTTGTTTTTTTTGTTTCAGTGGTGGCACAAACAAAAGATGGCACTCATTCAATCTGGGCAATACAAACCCTGGAGTTTTGACATCAGATTGTATTCCTTTTTCCTAGGTCTTTTGTTGACATTCACTGGTTTTGCCTTATCGTTTGTATTTATACTCGTCTTAGGAAGTTCTATGGCGATGTTAGGAGGGTTAATCCCATTCGCAATTGGACTCGGTCTCTTGACCTTCTACAAAATGTATCGGTAGAGCCTGTACAAAGAATCTGCAATGAGGAAGATTGGAATTCTGTCCAATCGGTCCTAAGAGGAGATGTGTCTCAATTCGAAGTGCTGATGAAGCGCTACCAAGGAATGGTATTTTCCCAAGCCAAAAAAGCCTTCCTCACCAACGAAGAAGCCGAAGATTTTACCCAAGAAGTTTTTTTACAAACCTATGAGTCACTCAGTAAGTTCCGAGGTGAATCACAATTTTCCACTTGGTTGTTTCAAATCGCCAGGTTCCGCCTAACAAAAGTTTACAAAAAGAAAAAACTACCTCTTGTTGACTGGCAAGAGGACATCTCTTTTGTTGCTGATGAAAAGGGAACATCTGTTGTTGAAATTTTAGATAAAGAAGAAACAAGTCATAATCTTCGATCGCTGATTTCCAAATTACCAAAATCATACCAAATGCCGATTCTCTTACATTACTTTGAAAACAAACCTCTCAAAGAAATTGCATCCGACTTAAATATAAAACTTGGTACAATCAAAAGCCATATCTCCCGAGGAAAGGACCTTTTAAGGAAATGGTGGTCACATGAAATCGAAGTCTAACGCCCCATCCAAGAACACGGTCAACGTATTTCGCCACCCTGATCCCATGTTAAAACATTCGGAAGCGCCTCCTGTGATCCGCTTGCGAGTGTTAGGGCAAATTTTACCTCTCAAGTTTTTATTTTCATCTGTCGGACTTTCGATTTTGTTATTTATGATTCCGATGGGAACGATGTTTTTATCAGTGCTTTTCGAAGAAAACACGGGATTACTTTTGCCCATTTTGATTAGTTCCAGTTTGTTTTTCTGTTTTTACTCTCTGGTACTTGGCTTTTTACTCCTCAACACAAGAATTCCTTTTCTGAATGAATGGAAAGAGAAACTTGGATTTGAAGAGGTCTAGAATATTCGTGAAAGGTCTATTTGTTCTCCCATTTCTCTGTTTTGCCATGTCCCTTTCTGCCGAGGCTTTGCCTTCTGCCGAAGAATTTTTAAAAATGGAATTAGATAAGGCACTTCCTCTCATCGAATCCCTTTCAAAAGAAGATTCCAAAGTTCTTGTATCTGAGCTCAGAACAGAAATCAAAAAGTCCTATCCTAAGGCTGACCATTTTTATTTCCTCATCTCCCACTTGGAAGAAATCCAAGCCATCGAAAAAGAACAAGCCCGTCTTCGGTCCCTGCTTTGGGTCTACGGGCTCGCCTTCTTTTTGTTTTTTGGTTTCCTGGGGTTTTTGCTACTCAGGCAACGCCAGGCCATCCGAGACATCAACCAAATGCTCGGCAAATAGATAGATATCGTTTCTTTGTAATCATTTTGTATTCTTTTTGTAATGAATCCCTGTTACGTTTGGATTAATTCATGAAAATACTAATTGTAGATGACGAAGAAGACATTGCAGGACTCATCCAATTCCATTTAGAGGAAGAAGGATTCCAGACCGAAGTTTGTCATAATGGGATGGAAGTCCTCCCACGTTTAGAAAAACACTTACCCGATGGAATCATCTTAGATTTAATGTTACCGGGAATCGGTGGGATGGATCTTTGCAAACGTATCAAAGAAAAATACCCTCACATTCCTATTCTAATGGTAACAGCAAAAACTGGGGAAACCGATGTGGTTCTTGGCCTTGAATTAGGTGCCGATGATTACATTCGCAAACCATTTAATATCCGAGAACTGGTTGCTCGCGTTAGAACCGTTACACGAAGAACTTCGGAACCTGGCCAAGAAGTCCAAGGAACCATTTCCACGGGAAAAATCCAAATCAATCCAACGGCACACAAAGTGTTTGTAGAAGGCACTGAGATTGACCTTACTTTAATCGAATTCAAACTCTTACAATTGTTTGCTGGAAATCCGGGAGTTGCTTTTTCAAGAGACAAACTTCTAGATCGAATTTGGGGAAAAGATGTTTTTGTTACAGACAGGACTGTTGATGTAAATATCAAACGGCTTCGGGACAAATTACTTTCTGAAAAAGAAAGATTAGAAACCATTCGCGGGGTCGGTTACCGATTCCGAGATGCGTAGTTTTTTTTCTACATTACTTTTACTCAACTGGGGTCTCTTACTTGTTTTACTGACCCTGGCCTTGGGTGTGTTTTATATTTACGATTTAGTTGTACCCGCTGTACGCCCACTCATCCTATTTGGTTTTGTTTTAATTTCTATTTTCGGTACGTTTTATATTTCCACAAACATTGCGATGCGAATCACAGATCCGCTTGCAACTGTTGAGAAAAAAACCAAAGAAATCAATGCAGGAGATTTTGGTGTTGAACTTTCTTCACCAGACATTCGAGAACTTGCAACACTGACTTCTTCCATTAATGAAATGGCAAGACGACTCAAAGTCCAATTTTTGGATCTAACAGTTGAAAAAGAAAAGTTTAATTATTTATTACAAAACTTAAAGGAAGGTGTCTTTGCCATTGATCGAAATGAAAAATTTTTATTTTTAAATCGTAATATTTCAGACACCTTAATTCAAAAAAACTCCCAATTTAAAGACTACGTTCCTGCCATCAAAAATAAGGAACTCCTTAGTTTCATTAAAGATAAAATCCATCATGGAGTTGAAGGAAAAACAGAGTTCCAAGATGGACTTCATTTCTATACAGCTCGTATTTATCCCATCAAATCTGATTCCATGATCCAACTTTATATTGGTGTACTCTCAGACATCACGGAAGATAGGCAAAACCAACTCATCCGAGAACAATTTTTCCAAAATGCTTCTCACGAATTAAAAACTCCCATAACATCGATTAAAGGTTATGCAGAAACTCTGGAATATAAATTAAAACTTCCACAAGATTCGAATGAACGAAAATTTTTAGACGCCATTCTCAGAAATACAGACCGACTCATACGGATTGTAGAAGATATGTTAACAGTTTCCAGATTGGAAAATCATAAAACAGTTTTAAACCTGACCGAGTTTTCTCTGTTTGATTTGGTAAAAAATGTATCCGATTCCTTGGGTGTGATTTACTCCCAGAAAAAACAAAATTTAGTTTTAAACATCCCTTCCGATTTTCGTGTGAAAGCAGACCGGCTTCTACTCGAAGACCTTTTGGTGAATCTAATTTCTAACGCCTCAGCTTATAGCCCTGAAGGATCCAGTGTCATTGTCAGGACATCTTCTACAGCTGACAAAAACCAAATCCAAGTGGTGGACCAGGGAATTGGCATCTCCGCAGAAGACGCTGAACGAATCTTCGAACGGTTTTTCCGCGTGGATACCAACCGTTCCAGAAAAGAAGGTGGAACGGGGCTTGGACTTTCCATCGTAAAACACATCGCAAGACTCCATTCAGGAGAAGTATCCGTTTCTCAGAACCCCGAAGGCGGATCTATTTTCACCTTTGAATTCCCCAAAAAATAGATTCTCGTAAGAGAAATCACCGGATAGAATATTGGTATCCGGTAGGTTATTTATGAAGTTTCCATTGGGATTTTATTCCTTCGGCAAAAACATAGGGATCAAAGACACAAGTTTAGATTTTGCAGTTATTTATTCAGAAAATCGATGTAAGGCGGCAGCCGTATTCACAAGGAATAATTTTCCTGGAGCACCCATTTACGTGGGCCGTGACCATATCAAAGATGGGTATTTACAAGCCATTGTCATCAATTCGAAAAATTCGAATGTGGCAACCGGAGAACAAGGAATCCAAAACTCGTACCAAATTTGTACGGAACTTGGTAAATCTTTAGGTATACCAACAGAAGACATCCTCCCCTCCTCCACAGGAGTGATTGGAGTTCCTCTCCCAATTGAAAAAATACTTAACGCTTGTTCTACAGCAAAAGCAGATTTAAAACCAGGGAATTTGGAAGAGGTGGCAGAAGCTATCATGACAACTGACACTCGTAAAAAAATCTCTTATCGTACGATCACAAACCAAGCAGGTGAAGGTGTTATGTTTGGAATTGCCAAAGGGGCTGGAATGATTGAGCCAAACATGGCAACCATGTTGTCTTATATCCTTTGTGATTATCTTCCTGAATCAGGGGATCTACAAACAATCTTAAAACGAGTGGTGGATGTGACTTATAATTGTGTCACAATTGATTCGGATACTTCTACAAGTGATACAGTAGTACTAATGTGTTCTGGAGTTCTTGGGACCATCGCCGATGATGTTTTCGAATCTCATTTAAGAGAAATTGCCACTGACCTTTCCAAAATGATTGCCCGTGATGGGGAAGGAGCTTCCAAACTCATTGAACTCACAGTTTCTCATGGAAGAGATGATTTACAAGTGACAAAAATTGGAAAATCCATTCTTAATTCTCCTCTTGTGAAAACTGCCATTTACGGAGGAGATCCCAATTGGGGAAGATTCGTAATGGCCATCGGCAAGGTGTTTGATGAACCAATTCCTTATGATTCATTAGAAATTCAATTAGGAGGAATCTCTGTTAAAGGTGCAGACAATAACACCAAAACAAAGTTAGCCGAATATCTAAAATCAAATGAAGAAATTCATATTTCTGTAATTCTAAATACTGGATCTTTTCAAAAAACTTTTTGGAGTTGTGATTTTACCGAAGGATATATCCAGGAAAACGCATATTACACAACATGAATTCCAATAAATTCAAAAGTGCATTTAAATATTTTTTACCTTCAAGTTATCAATTAAAACTTTCGGTAACTAATATCTTTACTCGTACTTTATTTATTTTTTTAGTATATGTTTCTTATTTCCTAATTTTATCGCAGATTCCAGAACAGATGTCTTATCATTTGGAACTTGCTTTGTTATTAACAAGTGCCTTTGCTCTGATTTTATATTTGCCCATCATCGAAAGGCTCACACGTTATATTCGGACTCGATTTTTATCAGAGTATCTGACAGAAGATGCAGAATCCTACCGGCAGGCCATCAAACGATTTAACTTTGATGCATTGATCAAAAACGTTTTTCCCGATATGGTGAAAATCACAGGAAGTCATTCGGGAACAATGGCAGTTCTCACACACAATGGAACTTTTGCTTTCCACTCTTACTTCCGTGGCCGCCAAAAAAAATTAAGTCCGACAAAAGACATCACAGTCAAAACAAGTTTTCAATCTTTTTTACTAAGCAAACGAAATGGGGCATCTGTTGCAGAAACCTATTCGCATGAAAACATAAACAATGACTTTATGGAACTTCATGCGAACTATATTTATCCATTTATCTTCCGAGAGAAACTATTTGGTTTTATTGCGGTTTCTAACATTCCAAATGCGGATGCGACTCACAGTTTGTCACTTCTCGCAGGTCAATCTGCCCTAACCATTCACAATCACATTCTTTCCTATCATATTTCAGAAAACAAAAAGTATCAAAAGGAAGCTGCTTATGCGGTGCGTGTACAAAACCTTTTGGAAACAGGGACAATCCCACAGCTACTGGGTTGGAAAATCACTGCCTTTAAAAGAACGAGTAGAAACTTAATTGAGTTTTTCCAAGTAGAGGATGGAAGTTGGTTTTTTGTCATTCTAAACGCAGGGAAATCTTACCAACACATCGGTATCATACTTTCTTATATTTTAGGTGTGGTTTATTCTCAATCAAGACTTCGCATCTTAAAAGGATTTTCTGATATAAAATCTTTAATTCAATCCACCTTTCAAAAGTTAGACTGGAAAGAAAACTACGAAATGATCATAGGAAAAATTGGATATTCTGAACTTTATATAGTTCAAGAAGGAAAACAATTTCGCATAACAAGAAATTCTGAAGAAGTTGTGGCGAGTATGGGTTGGAAAAATATGATCAATATGGATAAAGGGCCTATCATCATCCTACAACGAGGGGAACCTGTACTCAAATTTAGTTTTGAAGAGCCAGAAATCAAATGAGAGAACTTGCCATCACCATACTTTCTTCTCTTTTGTTTTTTTTGATTCTCCTATTTTCATTTATTGGGTTTCAGAATAACGCCAAAAGACTTCCTTTTTTTCATTATCCATCCGGCCTCATTGTCAATATTGGGGAAGAGAATCATACCCACTGGGGAAACTCTGTGCTCCAAGAAGATTTGGAAAAATTTGCATCCATTTCCGATTTCTCAAATATTGACTCCTTTCCCTTACATATCAAAGACCATAAAGGTGAAATTTACGAAGAAAATTTCAAACTAACCACGATTCGTAAAACAGATGTTCTTGGAGTCTTTTTCTCAGATTTATTTTTGGCCTTTTTTAGTTTAGCCATCGCCGTTTATTTTTATTACTCCACAAGAGATGCTTTGATCTTTGGTTTTTTCTTTAATTTTGGTCTGATCATTCTTTCCAATGTTTTTGTATTAACATTTAATAACTCGATTTTCCTATTTGTGTTAACTTTATATTTAGGAAGTTTTTTACAATACCATTTGATCTATAGGCTTCGCGGAAAAGAGATCAATTCAAAATGGCTTTTGCCTCAAGTGTTAATTTCTTTTATTATGGCAATGATCGCATCACAAGAAAAATACGATATGTTGCTTATCGAAAGAGTGGTTTTAGTGGCTCATGCTATCACCGTTTTATTTGGCTCAATCAATATTATTGCAAATGTTTACGATATCATCAAATCAAAACCACAAGAAGAAGCGCTGATCAAAAGAATTGTTTTGGTTTTTTCAATTCTTCTTTATGTAGCTCTTCCTATTAGTATTCTTTTTTTTGATGGGTACCCTTGGTTTTTTGTTCATAGATCTCTTTTTATCGTTACCTATCTTTTGTTTATTCTTTCTTTTTTTTACGGAACGTATCGTTACACCTTTGTCCCTTCATTGGTAATTTTTACTCCCAGTATTGTCACTTTGATCCTAGTTTCTATCATTTTAGGAACATATATTGGCTCTATATTTATTTTGGATTATATTCTTCCCATTCGATACCTAAAAGATCGATGGGTATTCAACCTTATTTATCTTTTTTTAGTAACTGCGTATTTGATTCCACTCAAACTACGAGTGAAAGAATTATTTGATTATTGGTTTTTTGAACAAAATCCAAAACTCAGCGAAGGGATTAATAAAATCACCGCACTTTTATCTTCTCCACTTTCGATGCGAAAAACAATCCTCACCATCAATCGAACGGTAAAAGAAACCGTGAACGTTTCTAATATCATAATCTTGATTCCAGGAGATCAATTCGCAAGTACCGATTTAAAAAATATAAATTTCGTACGAATTTCTCCTCAATCGGAAATATGGAATTATTTCAAAAGTACAGATCGAGTCACTGTTACTTCCCATCTCGAATATGGAATTGGATTACGTGAAACCTTGTATAACTTTCTAAAAGGATTAAATGTTCAATTAGCATTTCCAGCTTACGATTCTTCTTCTAACAAAAAGAACATCCAAGCAATGATTCTCATTGGAGAAAAATTAGATAAAAAGTATTTTTCAATTGGAGAGCTTAAATTCATCAATGAAGTTGTAAAAATTTCAGGAATGTTACTCGAAAACTATAGTTTGTTAGAAGATGAAATTCAAAAACGTAAAATTGTCAGAGACATTCAAACTGCGTCCATCGTTGACAACACACTTCGACTTATTTTGCCAAGCGAAGTCAAAGGGATTGATTATGGTTATATTTCCAAACCAGCCGTAGGAATTTCTGGAGATTATTTAGACATCATCCCTGTATCACAAACAAAAATGATCGTTTTATTAGGTGACGTTGCAGGACATGGACTCGGCACGGGATTTTTAGTCAGTGCTATCAAAGGTATAGTGAGAGAACAACTTAGAAATGGTACTTCCCTCGAAGGATTATTTCGTGAAATCAATTCGTTTTTTCGAGCACGTTACAAAGGAAATGAGTTTATGACTCTCCTCGGTGGAATTTTTGACTCTAAGGAAAATATATTTAAATATGTAAATGCAGGTCACCTTTCGTTAATCGAAATGCGAGCTGATGGACAAATTAAATTACACTCCAAAACTCAAAGAGTATTAGGAATTTTAGAAACCGATTACCATGCCCAAGAACTCAAATTACTTCCCGGAACAAAACTTTTCCTTTATTCGGACGGAATCACAGAAGCCTTCAGCGAAAGAGACGAAATTTTTGGTGAAGAGACTTTAATTGAATTTTTGCATTTCAATGCGCAAAAAACCGTAAAAGAAATTCCGACATTATTGGAAACCAAGATGACAAATTTTCGTGGGAACCGCGAACAATCGGATGATATTACATTTATTGGTCTTTCTTTTACGCCCAACTAGCCGATATTCAAATCGATGATGGCAGAAAAACCGGTTAAGTTTGTCATTTTTCTTTCTTTGATTTTGAGTTTAGTCGCGTTTTGGGACCACCAATTCACTTCTTATCTCAAAGAATTTGTCGTACTCATTCATGAAATTTGTCATGCCACGGCAGCTTTATTTAGCGGTGGAGTAGTCAAAGGAATCGCCCTCCATGGAAATGAAGGTGGGGAAACAATTGCAGTGCCTGCTTCCTTTCGTGGTTCTTTTATCCTCGTTGTTTCTGCCGGCTACATCGGTTCCTCACTTGTCGGTGCCTTTTTGCTGCGTTTGGGTTTTCAAGGACGTCATGCTCGCCAAACAATGATTTTGTTAGGTTTGTTTTTGATTTCTGTCAGTGTATTATATTCCAAATTAGGGGAACTTGCATACCTCACAGGAATCTTTTGGGGCGTGGGAATTCTTGTCACAGGGATGTTAGGTGAAACAATTTCCATCCTATCCTTAGTTTTTTTAGGTACAAGTATCTCTCTCTATTCTTTGTATGATCTCTCTGACTTTGCAGAAAGACTGACAGAAACAGATGCGGGAATCCTTGCTTTCTGGATGGCCGGCCTTGGCCCGGAAGATCTACAAAATCAGGAAGTTCCGACAGTTGTTGTGGTTCTCGGGTATATGATCGCCACCCTTTGGTCTCTTCTCAGCATCGGGATCATATTTATGTCCCTCCGAAGTTCTCTCAGCCACGAAGAATCACATGATTTTCCACCGATGGAAGAAAGTTTTGAACGTTTCCCAGGAGATCTTTCTCCAGAAGCAAAACTCTGGTTGGAAAAACGAGGGGTCGATCCGGAAAGTGGAATCGTTTTGCCCCCCAATTTGTTCCAAGACTTCCCTCCCAAAGACAACAGTCCCTAGGCCTTCACGCAAATTTTCATTTGCCGAGGACACAGACTTCATAAATATAGAATCTCAATGGCAAAAAGAATCCTTATCACAGGTGGAGCCGGATTCATCGGTTCCCATCTTGCAGAAACACTTCTGAATGAAGGGAACCAAATCATCGTGTTGGACAATTTCCATACCGGACGAAAGGAAAATCTAACACACCTTTTGGCAAATCCGAATTTTGAGCTAGTCCGCCATGATATCACGGACCCCATCAAGTTAGAAGTAGACGAGATTTACAATATGGCTTGTCCTGCTTCTCCCGTACATTACCAAAGTAATCCCATCAAAACCATCAAAACAAATGTTTTAGGAATGATGAATATGCTTGGTCTTGCCAAACGAGTGAAAGCAAGAATCTTACAAGCCAGTACATCCGAAGTTTATGGAAATCCACTAGAACACCCTCAAACAGAATCCTATTGGGGAAATGTAAATACCATTGGAATCCGAAGTTGTTATGATGAAGGAAAACGTGTAGCCGAAACTTTATGTTTTGATTACCACCGCCAACATGGAGTAGACATTCGGGTGATCCGAATTTTTAATACCTATGGCCCAAGAATGATCCCAGATGATGGTCGTGTCGTGAGCAATTTCATTGTACAAGCGTTACGTGGCGAAGATATTACTATTTACGGTGATGGAAGCCAAACTCGTTCGTTTTGTTACGTGGATGATTTAGTTCGCGGAATCATTAAAATGATGAACACAGAAAATTTCATTGGACCAGTGAACTTAGGAAACGAAGGGGAATTTACGGTTAAGGAATTAGCTGAATTAGTCATCAAAGAGACAGGAAGTAAATCAAAAATCATTTATCTTCCACTCCCTCAAGATGATCCAACCCGAAGAAAACCAAACTTAAGTTTAGCGAAAGAGAAATTGAATTATTCAACAACCGTCCCTTTAGTGGAAGGCGTAAAAAAAACCATCGAATATTTTAGCAAAAGAGTATAAAATGAAAATAGGCGTAATCAAAGAACCATCTTATGAAAACCGAGTGGCAATCACTCCGGATGTAGTTGACCCACTTAAAAAGTTAGGTTTCAGTGTTTCCGTTGAAACAACTGCAGGGGACAATGCTTTTTTCTCCGACCAAGATTATAAAGATGTTGGCGCAACTGTAGAATCAAGAGATACAATCCTATCTGGATCAGACATTGTTGTTTCAATCCATACATTGGATGAGGCCAGTGCCAAAAAAATTGGAAAAGATAAAATCTATATTGCAACACTCTCTCCACTTGCTTTCCCTAAAAAAGTAAAAGAAATTGCAAATGCGTCTTTCAAAATTTTCTCGATGGACACCATCCCGCGAATCACTCGTGCGCAATCAATGGATGTTCTTAGTAGTCAGGCAACAGTTTCTGGTTACAAAGCAGTTTTACTTGCTGCTTCCAACTATAGCCGTTTTTTCCCAATGTTAACGACTGCTGCAGGAACCATCACTCCCGCAAGAGTTCTGATTCTCGGAGCAGGTGTTGCGGGACTCCAAGCCATTGCTACTTCTCGCCGACTAGGAGCAGTGGTGGATGTATTTGATACAAGACCAGAAGTGAAAGAACAGTGTATGTCACTTGGTGCAAAATTTGTGGAAGTAGAAGGAGCAGCCGATGCTTCGAATACTGGTGGTTATGCGGTGGAACAATCAGAGGATTACCAACGTCGCCAAAAAGAAGCCATTGCAAAGTATGCTGAGAAAGCAGATATCATTATCACAACAGCTCTCATTCCAGGGAGAAAAGCTCCTCTACTCATCACAAAAGATATGGTAGATAAAATGAGACAAGGTTCTGTGATTGTCGACTTAGCCGCTGTAAATGGTGGTAACTGTGAAGTAACTGAAAACGATAAAACAATTGTTTATAAAGGCGTTACAGTCATTGGAAATTCCAACCTTCAAAGTACACAACCAATGGACGCAAGTAAAATGTATGCGAAGAACATGGTGAACTTCCTAAAACTTTTTGTGAATAAAGAAAAACAATTCAACATCAACTTAGAAGACGAAATCATCAATGCATGTATGATTGCTGAAAATGGGGTGATTCGTCACAAACCGACACTTGCACTTCTCGGAGAATAACTCCGAGAGATTTGAGATTGTAGGAAAGATTAGACTTTTACTTTTAGGATTCTAATCTTTCCATTACTGGTTGTTTTCGATGGTTTGCGGTTGGGTTCTCCAACGACGGTGCACCCAAAAGTACTGCTCCGGAAACAACTTCACTTCTTCTTCCAAAGTTTTTGTCCAAAGTTCGGTATAATGCCGAATCACATCGTCTTTGGAAGGGTAGAGTTTTTTATCGACAAAACCCAAATCCTTAACTCGAACAATTACTTTTCCACCTTCACCAGCTAACACAGAATAGTATAACATTTTTGCACCGGTTAAGTAAGCCATCAGTGCGGGACCAACAAAAGTAGAAGCTTGTCTGTTCATAAAAGGAACAAAGATTCCTGCCTTACCGGCATTTTGGTCGGCACCAAAGCCAATCCAATAGCCTTGTTTGAGAAGTTTAATCACTTGTGTGGATTCTTGCACTGGGACAAGGACTACCCCATTTTTAGAACGCATTCGACGAAGTAACTGGTCAACAAAGGGATTTCTAACTTTTTTGTAAATTCCCCCGCCCTTCATTCTGATTCCTAAAAACTGCACTAAAATTTCCCAAGTACCAAAGTGACCTGAAATCAAAATCACTCCTACTCCTTGTTTTTTAGTTTCTTCTTCAATTTGTAAACTTTCAGAATCGATAACTAAGTTTTCGTCCAACCACTTTCTTGTCATCCGAGGCGCCCAAAGTGTATGTGCAAGAAGGATACCCAAATGACGATAATGAGCCTTTACTAAATTTTGGATTTGTTCTTCTGTATAAGCCGGAAAGGCAAAACGTATGTTATCGGCAGCAACCTTTCTATGTTTTTTATCAAGAGGATAAATAAGTTTGGTTAAAAATATTCCATACGCCAAACACCATTTATACGGAAGAACTTTAAATGGAAAATAAAACAAATAAACAATTAAAAACGAAATGAAATATCCAATATGTTTCATAAAGTTACAAAATAAGGCCAAAGATAATAGTGAACTAAAACTGCCAAGAGTCCAATTCCAAAACCAATGATCCACCCTCCCACGATATCACTCACAAAATGATGTAGGGTTAAAAGTCTACCTACACCTGCAAACAAACTGAAGAAAAAGAAATAAGGGGTTTCGTGAAATGCAAAAACCAATATAGTCGATACCACAATGGAATTGGCACTATGAGCCGAGGGAAAAGAATGTTTCATATCTGGATTGGAATCCACTTTTCCCATAACACTGACTAGGGGACGTTTTCTAGCGAAATATTTTTTTAAAACAAGAACCAAACGATCTGTAAGATACGTAAATACTAATACAAATGGTAAACTTATATACGTTGGTTTGTATAGTTCACTTAAAAACATAAGTGGCAACAAAACAAGAGCAAACATTTCTCCACGGTTGACACGAGACAATATCCAACTCATACGTGGATGGTGGAGATTTTTCTGAATCCAAGTCGAAAATTTTAAATCAATGGCAGAAATCAAATTCATTTAGAAAGCTCTTCTTTTATCTTTTGAAGCGCTTCAGCAAAAGAGGAAGTCCATTGGTTCCTTGTAGCCATATCTTTTAATGTGACTGTACCCGCTTTGATTTCGTCTTCGCCTCGAAGTAAAATCCAACGGTACCCTTTTTTTTCTGCATAGGAAAGTTGTTTTCCCATTTTTTGAGAAAGTAAAGACACTTCGACAGCAATCTTTTCTTTTCGAAGTTCCCGTGCGAAGTTATGATTTTCTGCAAAAGAAGATTCATCTAAAAGAGGAATATAAACAGTGGAATCATTGGCAAAATTCGGTAACAAATCATGTGCAGTCAAAAAATTCTGAAGAGTTACATCACCCAAACCAAATCCTATTCCCGACAGCTCTTCATTAGAAAATAATCCAATTAAGTTGTCATATCTTCCACCACCGTATAACGAACGTTTATTCTGTGGAGATGTATCAAAAATTTCAAAAATAAAACCCGTATAATAATCAAAACCTCTTACCACCGAAGGATCGAAATATACAATATCATCTAATCCAATGGTTTTTAAGTCCTCAAACAAAGTTTGAATTATGTTTCTTGTTTCTTCTTTGATTCCAGGAATTTGACCAAGCGTTGCAGTAGTGGCAGCAAGAAACAAGTTTATCTTTGAAACTGCGGTTGGATCATTCGGAATTGTTTTCGAAACAAGAGCTACGTATTCATCTTCCGTAATTTTATTTTTTTTATCTAAAATTTTGGAAACTTCATGAGCCTGATTTGGGCTCACCTTCAAACCGTCTAACAAAAATTCGTCGAGGAGTGATCTATGAGAAATTGTTACTTTAAAACTATTTCTTTTGGCACCAAACGCAAAAAGAATATCACATGCTAAGGATAAAATTTCTAACTCAGCTCTCTGGCTTGTCACGCCAAACATGTCCACATTCAATTGCCAATGTTCCCTGAGACGACCATGGCCTGGCTGTTCGTATCTCCATAAATTTGGAATAGAAAACCAGCGAATGGGACGAGGAAGGTCTCTCAGTTTTTTTGCCACCATTCTCGCAACAGTCGGTGTCATTTCAGGTCGGATCGCAACCTCACGATCCCCCTTATCAATAAAATTATAAATCTGTTTTCCTACAATTTCTTCCCCGGTTTTGGCTCTATACAAATCCAAGGATTCCACCATGGGGCCATCGTATTCTTCATAACCGTAGGATCTGGCGACATCTTTCATCACCGAAAATAAATAGTTTCGAAGGCGCATATCTTCAGGATAAAAATCCCGAGTGCCCTTATAGTTTTCTGTTGTTAGTTTTTGTTCTTTCAATTTTGGCCCCTATTGAACCTGCGAAGTTTAGCCAAAAAAATCAATGAGACTATGGTAAATCTCTTTGGCTTTTTTATCTCCGCTGACACCTGTGATCCGTCCACCCAATCGATAAAAATCATTCACCTCTTCTAAGTGGCGTAACTCTAATGCCATTCGAATGGGTGCCTGTAATTTAAAATTGATATCCAGGGTAAATGTTGGTTTCACTTTCAGTGCTTTGATAATTTCCATATCATTAACTTCCAGGGCGACTCCACCTCTGGAAACGTTGAGTACGTTTTGTTTTACATCAAGAATATGGGTATTTGAGTCCATGATTCTTTCTTGAAACGTACGTTCAACCTCTTTAAACAAATCCAAAACTTCACCAGGGATTCCCGGTCTTTCTGTTTCGAGGGAAAGATATGCAAAAAAATGCATATCTTTCATTTGTATGAATAGAGGATAATAAATAAAAGAACCGATTTTTTTCTTTTTGTATTCTTGGACTTTGTCATCCAATAAAAATTCGTCTTCAAATGTTTTTTTAGGATCAAATACATCTGGAGAAGGAAATGATTCAAAATTTTCCGTATCCAAAATAAAAATTGGTTTTTTATGTTCTTTCATCAAATCAATTTCATCACTGTGAATTGATACGGAAAGAAAAACAACTTTTGACTGCGGATAATTCTTTAGAACCGTTCTTTGGATGTCCGAAAGAATTACCTGAGAACTAACGCCGGTTAGTTTTGAAAAATCAATATTAGTTTTTGCAACTAAAAAGTTTGAAGCAACAACGTTCCCTCGAACCTTTTCATTTCTAGGATCTTGTCTTGTTGCATAGGTTTGTCTACGATCTATAATTTTACCAAGAAGTAAGTTATCTTTTTGGTTGATCAGTTCATAATCCACTTCGACGTGAAAACTAGGTGTTGCTTGAACTGTAAAAATTGTTTCGATGAGTTCAGGGATTGTCTCCAATTCCCAAATGTGCGCTCCATCAGGACGTTCTCCTTTGAACCGGACCCGGATGGGAGTGTCGTATCCTTTTAGAAACAATCCATTTCCACCCATCATTTGTTTGAAAAATTCAGGTAAAGTTTGCACCGCCTCTAACGGGAGGTATTCTCTATCTTGGTCGAAATGAATTTTTATACGGTTGATCATAACTAGTCTATTTTTTTGAAATTCACACGCCTATTTCGTGAACGTCCCTCTTCCGTTTCGTTTTCTGAGATTGGCTGCGAATAATGGTAAGCTTGTACCTTCATTCGTTCCTTTGGAACACCTTTCAATCTCAAATACTGATACACAGAAAGAGCTCTATCTTCACTCAAACTGATATTGTATTCCTTATTCCCTATATTATCAGTATGTCCACCAATTTCAACTTTTTCATTCTTATGTTGGATGAGGAAGTCAGCAAAAAGATCCAATTTTTTCTTATCTTCATCGCTCAATGTTCGTTCGTTGAACGGGAAATAAATAATTGTATTGTACAAACTGTCAAAGTCATTTAAATTTCTGAGGTAAAGGACAGTTTCTTTCCCTTCCATAGTTAGAATTTTATCTTTTGCAAATAAGAAGGTTTCTTCTTTAAATCCTTTTGCTCTCACCAAAATCTCAAAATCCATCGTAGGAGATTTTTCTAATTCGAAACGACTGTCTTTAGATTCTAAAGATTTTCCTTTTCGAGTGAGATCATCGAAATAATGACAAATCGCATTGGGAATGACTAGGTCGGTTTTTTTGTCTTTCACCACAAACCGAATCCCTTGGATGGTTTTATCAGGCCGTTCGTCTTTGGTAGGACGAATGGGTTGTAAGATGATCTGAGAATATTGTTCTTTGTCCTTTCCTACATTTCCCCTTAAATCCAAAAGCAGTTCTGTCGGATGGAATCCTGGTGAAGAAACTTCCACACGATAAAGTTTTCCGGTTTTGATAGTCGTTCTAAAATTCTCTGCATCGGCAAGAGAAAGATCTCCTCCAATTCGTTTGGAAGTAATCACTTGAATGGGTCTTATATCATCATAAATTTTTAATGTGGAATCAAGACCGATCATAATCGCTTCGGAACCATCTAAAACAAGACCACGAAAAACAAATTCATAAGTACGGCGTAGATCTTCGGGAACCATTGTCCTGTAGATATCAAACTGGCCTTCACCACCAGGGCGGTTCGAAGAAAAATAAAACCATAAATCATCAAAGGTAACTGAGATTCCTTCGTTATCACTCTCTTCCCAAAGACTGTAAGTAGAATAATCAGCAGGAGTATCAAATGGAAATCCCGTGGATTCGCCTGACAACTGTACCTTGGTATTAAATGGAGATCCTAATAAAACTGGAGTCTCAAAACTATTTTGTGATTCATTGTATTCACTATAATAAAAACTAAACTTACGATTCTTATCATCTCGATTAGAACTAAAATATAATCTCAACCCATCCCAATGAAAGTTAGGACTAATTTCATCATCCTTGGAGTTAATCGACATACCAACAGAAATTGGTTTTTGCCAAACTCCGTCTCTACATTTGATCTTTGGTTTGTCCGGATTAATTTCCTTTGACTGGGTAATCGGTTCTCGTTTGGAGATCCAAAGATCAAAACCTCCCATTCCTCCTGGTCGATTGGAGGAAAAGACCATTGAACAACCATCAGGCGAAATCGCAGGCATTTTATCTTCAAAATGAGAGTTGATTTCGCTAACATGAATCGGAATCGACCAGAGACCAGTCCTTGGATTAATTTTGGTATAATAAATATTTAAACCATCATATCCTTCCCGATTCTTTTTTGGATCTGCCTGAGTTTTATCCCGAACAGAAGTAAAATAAAGTTCGTAAGGTTTTTCCTCTTCATCGAAAAGGATCGAAAACATCCCTTCAAAATTTGTTGTGTTCAGTTCTCGAAAATTCTTTGGAGGAGACCAAACCGGTAATTTCATCCGGTCAGGAAAACTTAAGTTCTCTGAAATCCAAATATCCATTCCACCCTCACCTCCGGGTCGGTTGGATTGAAAAACAAGATACCTTCCCGTAGGAGAAATGATGGGGTTGTACTCTACATTTTGGGTATTGAGTGGCTGGTAGAACCTTACATCCTTCACCTTCGGTAAAGGCTGCGCCAGGATTGGGAGTGCCGAAATGATTAAGGAAATAAGGAATTTTTTCATCTGCCGTCTCTCCTATGTATCGACCAAATGGAAATTTCTGCCAAGGGAAAAATAAGGCTTTTAGGGGTGAGTTTACCGATAAACCTTTTCATTCATGGTCGAAATCTTCGGAATCTTAAACATTACCACAGACTCCTTTAGCGATGGGGGGAAATTTTTAAACCCTGATGATGCGATCAACCAAGGGAACAAACTCCTTCAAGAAGGGGCCGATTGGCTGGATGTATCAGGCCAATCATCAAACATCAATGCGAATTTAGTCTCTGAAGAAGAGGAATGGAAACGAGTGGAACCTGTCATTAGATATTTTGTTCCCAAAGGTGTTCGAATCAGCCTAGACAGTTTTCGTCCTGAGGTACAAAGAAAGGGAATTGAGGCAGGAGTACGTTGTCTTAATGATATCACTGGATTTACCTATGATGGTGATCGCAGTTTTTTTAGTTCTTATATTAAAAAATACCCAGAGCTCATATTCATCATCATGCATTCGCATAACAAAAATATTGCGAAATTTAAATCAGATTTAAGTCCAGAAATTGTAATCAAAAAGATCCAAGTTTTTTTTAGGGACCGTCGCTCCGAACTGATATCAATGGGGATTCCAGAAACCGCCCTACTTTATGATCCAGGTATGGGTTTTTTTCTAAGTGAAAATCCAATGGTTTCTTTTCGAGTTTTACAAGAATTAGAAATTCTTAAATTGGAATTCCCTCAACTTATGTTAGGTGTATCAAGGAAATCGTTTTTAGGAAACATACTCGGAAATTTGCCGACAGCAGATAGAGAATTTGTTACCTTAGCCTGCGAACTTCATCTATTAAAAAATAAAATTCCTTTTATTAGGACGCATAACGTACTCAAATTGAGACAGGCGGAAAAAATTTGGAATTTATGTCAAGCAAATGAGTGATTTCCTAACAAGTCAAGATTGATTATGATTGTTAACTTCTACCCGAACGAACAGCCTTTCTGATATCTTTTCCCTCTTTAGAGAGAGTTGGGAAAAAAACTGATTCAGGAACAGAGTAGCCCTTTTCAACCGCCTTACGATAGTAAGGCAAAAGATTGTCCCATTTGGGATTGTCCTTCAATACAAATAAGGTATCACGCCAAACTTCTAAAAAACTAATTTGAGTTTTTTCGCTAGCTGTTGCTGATTCTGCCCATTTCAGGGCTTCTTCATAACGCCCTAATTCATAATTTGCTTTGGTAAAATAAAAATGGAATTCCTTATTTTTTTTAGCAGCCACTTCCAAAGACTTTGCGTAATCGAGCAAACTATACCAATTATTTTTTTGTACTTGAATATCTGCCATTCCATACAAGGCGTTCTCATGAAATGGAACTACTTCTAAAATTTGATTAAAATAACCTTCCGCATAAGAATAGTTACCTGTTTGCAAATAGTAATTTGCCAACTCTTCATAGGAATACAATTCCCATCCTTTCACTCGAGAAAGTGCATCCAATAAGACCACTCGTTCATCCGTTCGCAATCGAAGGTCCAATTCTTTTAAAATATTGGTATATGTGACTGAAGAGCGCGATGGGGCTTCTTTTGCAATTTTTTGTTTCAGGGTTTCGTATTCATCCAACAAAAAATAAAACCTTAGTCGGTTCAAGTGGACAATAATTTCATTCGGATTGGTTTGAATGCATTTATCCCAAACAACTTCTGCTTGGTCCAACTGAATGGTTTTTGACAATCGGATACCTTCTGCATTGCATTCGGCGGCAGCAGAACCCGAAAGTTCCAAAAACAAAGTATCGGATTCTAATTCATCTTGTTTTGCTATGGGATAACGACATCCCCATAAAATCAAAGTATGACAAAGGAGTAGAATGTAAAAAATGCAAAATCTCAATCTAAGGTAACCTATCTGGTTCTGTCTTTTCCCTCATCTTTTGAGCAAATACTAAATATTGCATCGCTTTTTCAGGGTTTCCATTGAAAAGATACAACAAACTCAAATCCAAAGCTTCCTGTGCATCTGGAGGAGAGAACTCTTCTGGGTTCTCTTTCGAAAGTTCCAGTTTGGTTTGAAATTCCTTTAACTTCAATTTTGCTTTGGATTGGATTCGAACTAAACTTTCGTGAACCACTTCATCTTCTTCCTTCCAAGCAGCTTGCAAACTTTCATTAAAATTTGTGAATCCCACATCCTCTTTTACCATAGTTGAAAGCAAAGTAGCAGATGCTTTATAATTTCCCTGTTTTGCAAGAATTTCTGATTGGATGATTTTTAACTGAGCATTTCCCGGATACAAAATCAAATAACGTTCAATCATCTTTAAACTTTCTGGAAAACGATTCCTTTCGTAATAAAACATCGCAAGCCCTCCTAAAGCTGATTTATGGTTTGGTTCGATTTTAATTACATTATTTAGATATACTTCGGTTTTCTCATCATTGCCTAACTTCTGATAGGCTTGAGCGAGTAATAGATGCGCTGAAATAAACTTTTTTTCAAAGGTTAATGTTTGTTTCAGAAAACTAATCGCCTTTTCTGTTTCTTCATGTTTATAAAGTGAAACAGCCAAGTTATAACAATTTTTAACGTTTGCATGGAGTTTATAAGCTTTTGAAAACAAAGGAATGGCTTCTGCGTGTTTTCCTTGTTTTGCATAAACCACACCCAAATTTTGCAATGCCAAATGGTAATTGGGATCTTTTTCGAGCAAAAGTTTGTATTGTGATTCGGCACGATCCCATTCCCCGTTTCGTTCCAAACGGACGGCCTCATTGAATAAAGCTTGGATTTCTTGTGCCATACAGACCGATTATCGTTTCAGAAACGATTCTCCCCTTAGAAATTTTATCATGCGAATGGAAAAACCTTCCGAAAGGTACACACAAGAGTCCAGAGGAAGGGGAAAGTTATGCAAAGACTCATACTTTTATCCATAGTATTGTGGCTAGTGTCCTGCAGTTCAGCAGATGCCACCCGTAGAGATTATAGTGCATCCGGGGATCCGGAGGATATTTTTTTTGAACGTTCTGGGAAGTCAAAACCAGCAAGTAACACGAAGTCAGATGACCCAGTGGCTCGTTCTATCATTGACGATTTAGATTCCAATGCAAAAACAACAGCACCTACCGGTTTAGCGACCATCCCAACAAAAAAACCAACAACACAATTTGATGAAGTTGGTTTATCTTCTTGGTATGGACAAAAATTCCAAGGTCGCCCTACTGCGAGTGGTGAACCTTTTGACCGCATGAAAATGACAGGCGCACATAGAACACTTCCCATTGGGAGCGTTGTCAAAATCCAAAACTTAGAAAACAACAAAGAAGCTGTAGTTCGGATCAATGACCGCGGACCATTTGTTGATGAACGAATTGTGGATGTATCTGAAAAAACAGCGGAGATCCTCGAATTTAAGGACAAAGGTGTTACCAAAGTTGGGATCAAAGTTCTTAAAAAAGGGGAAGAGGATCTTGCGGATGATTTAGATGACGCAGACCTTCTAGACGATGCTCCTGCAAAACCAGAAAAATTGACTCCGGTAAAACCAGGTGCAGTGAAACCAATTGCGGCCGGCAAAGGATTCACTGTGCAAGTGGGAGTGTTTCAAGAAAAGGAACGAGCTCTAAAATACCAAGAAAACATGAAATCTGAATACAACCAATCTGTGTTCGTCACTCCCCGAGATGGAAAGTTCGTCGTTCAAGTGGGTGATTTTGCTGACCGCGCAAAAGCAGAATCTCTCAAATCAAAATTAAAATACGATGGGATTGATTGTTTTATCGCCAATCGTTAGTTTTGACCCTTCCCTCCGAGCAAACGGCTGTCTTGCTGATTTGCTCGGGACGGTAGGAAAATGAATTGATTTCGCATTTCTTGCCTGTTACGATTTCGTATTAAATTAGCAACTAGAAGACCCTATGAGTGAAAGCATAATATCCGTTGACCACATACTAACAAATTATTACACATTCGGTAGTTTAATTGTCACTGTCCTCCTTGCGGTCTTGACTACATTCTTTTTCTCTCTAAAAGACAGAACGGTCGCAACCAAACATATGGGGCTCGCATGTTTGTTTTTATGCTTGTTCCAATTCGGATACCTATTAGGGGCTTTTTACTACCATCCCATTGCTTCCTACCACCGTTGGATCACCGGCGGGTTCATTATTTTTGGAATCATTCACTTTGGTCAGTTTTTCTTCCGTTTCCCTGATAACGAAGACAGCAGAACTGCCAATATCATCCAAGTTAGTCTCTACGCAGTAGCCATTGTTGTTGTGCTTTGGTTTTTAGTTACTGTTTCTCAAGGAGAAAGGAAATACCATTTCACCGCTCATCACTGGGATTTTAACTCTGAAGGTGCAAGTAGACTCTTGAGTTTGTTCATTGCTGGTTTTTCATTTATCAACTTTATTGTCTTACCGGGTTACCGTTTATTCCATGTGACTAAGGAAAAACGAGGAACACTTAGCGTAATGTTAATGGCAGCTTTAATTGCGGGAGTTGTTCCAAATATAACAAACGTTATGAGTCGTGATGGAGCAATGGAACGATCCACCTACCTCACAGCTCTAGTGCTGTTATTTACTTTTACATTTTTTATCATTACCATTTCCTTCATTAACAACAGTAGCGAAAGAACTACTTTTATGGTTAAAATTGTAGGAATTTCATTTGTGACAATCCTACTCATCATGCAGGCTTTCAGTTACTTAGTAGACCAGGAAAAAGAAACCTCCTTTGATAATACGGCAATTCAAAAAGCCCTTCGTGTGGCTGAAGGTGGCGAGCGGTCCAAGGATATTTTATTTGTCATTGAGTCTGATTCATCAGGACAAAGTCTAAAAAAAGCTTACCTACCTTCCTCTGTTAATTTAGATTTACCATTAGTACAAGCTGACCTTTATAATACCGCTTTGTACGATGAAGTGGTCAGTATTTCCGAGAAGGACTACAGAAATTCTCTCAAAGCAAGTTTAACAAAAACACCTTATTACTTTGAAGGTTATAAAAATGCAATCATCCAATTTTTGGAAGAAAATCCCGATTCGGAAGGTGCAGAATTAAAAGCTGAAGTTTCTAAACTAATCGAAAAACTAAATAAAAGAACCTTTATTAATACCAACAAACTTGGTGATATTCTACCTGATCAGTTTTGTGAAGAAGGTGTCAAATACGTTGAAAAAGTAAAAAACGTAGACACGTTCCGTGATGCCATTCTCAAACATGTAAACGATTGTAAATGGGATGGTAAAGAAATATCAGGGGCAGACCTCCGCGTGGAAATGTTGAAGTTCTTCCGATATTTCAAACCAGATTTAACAAGACACTATCGAAAAGATTTAGATGGTGTTTCGCATTACATTGCTTACATGACCTATGATGCGAAAAATAAAATCAATAGAGAAGTTGGTTTTAACTATCGTGACTATCGTGCTTACATGCACAAATCAGCAAAACTCGAACTAGTCATTCTTGCAATTGTGATGTTTGTTTTGTTGGTTGTGTTTCCACTGTTTTTCCGTTCTGCACTTGTGAATCCGCTGTATGCCCTACTCGCAGGGGTTGAAAAAGTAAACCAAGGAAATTTAGAAGTAGAAGTTCCGATTAAGGTAAATGATGAGATCGGATATTTGGCCGAATCATTCAACGGAATGGTTTCTTCCATTCGAGATGCAAGACGTGAACTGCAAGACTACGCTGAAAATCTAGAAGAAAAAGTAAAAGAACGTACGAAAGAACTTCAAGAAAAAATGGATGAGATCCATCGATTGAAAGTACAACAAGATGGTGATTACTTCCTCACTTCCCTACTAGCAAAACCATTATTTTTTAATGCAAATAAATCAGATAACATCCGTTGTGACTTCTTTGTTCACCAAAAGAAAACTTTTGAATTCCGAAATAAAACCGGAGATCTCGGTGGTGATATTTGTATCACAGGAAACTTAAAATTAGGAAAACCTGACGATTTCCATCGTTATACCATGGTGATGAACGGTGATGCAATGGGAAAATCCATGCAGGGTGCCGGTGGTTCCTTGGTTATGGGTGTGGTTATGAATTCCATTATGGCACGTTCTGCAGGTAACAAAAGAATCCTCAATCGAACGCCGGAAGAATGGCTCACCGATGTTTACGAAGAAGTAAATGCTGTATTCAAGTCCTTTAGTGGAACAATGGTAATCTCTGCCACTGTCATGTTGATTGATGATGAATCAGGAAAAATCTGGTATTTTAACGCAGAACACCCTTACAGCATTCTTTATCGAGATGGAAAAGCAAGTTTCATCGAAGATGAATTGAAACTTCGTAAACTTGGATTGGATTCTGAATATCCATTCGAAGTACAAACATTCCAACTTCTGCCTGGTGACCAATTGATCCTTGGTTCCGATGGGCGTGATGATATTGACTTAACACCAGAAGAAGATGTAAGGACTATCAACGAAGACGAAACAATGGTTCTGCGATTTGTAGAACAAGCAGATGGTGATATCTATGAAGTTGAAAAATTAGTCAAAAAAGCTGGTGATGTCACAGATGATATCTCCATGCTCAGTGTCGTTTTTAAGAGCGAAAAGACTCCAGTTCATCATGCTCCGGAAAAGGATGATCTTTCCCACCAACCTGTTGATGACTTTTTTGACACGCCAGGTGATGATTGGGACGAAGCACTCACAACCTCAGGTGCATTCGAAGAAGGAAAAATTCTCTACCAAAATGGTGAGATTGAAAGAGCCATTACCGTCATGAAAAAAGCCTTCCTAGGTGATCCAACCAACCAAAAACTAAATAAGTTTTTAGGTCTTGTGAGTTACAAAGGAAAGGAATACGATATTGCAGCAAAAGTTCTCACTGAATTCCTAAAAGAAAATGAAGGGTCAGGTGAATATTGGTATTACTTAGCAATGTCCGAAAAAAAACTCGGAAACTACGAAAGTGCACTAAAAGCAGCACAAGAGGCATTAAAACACGATCCGGAAAATTTCCAAAATCTAATTAACCTTGCTGATGTTAGTCGATTGCTCGGAAATGTTGATCGAGCCGTTACTTATGTAACTCGGGCTCAATCCATTGATCCAACAAATAAAAACGTCCTCAAACTTTCAAAGTTACTAGAAAAAGCGACTAGCCTCAATTAATTGAGGTTAGTCCCTGATCTTCCATCGTTTTGATTTCTAAATACTGAATATAGGAATCAAATATTTTACTGAGTTCAATAAAGTGTTCTTGTAACCTAGATCTTTCCTGTTTAACTTTCAACGTATCATTTTGAACAATCGCTTCTTTGATATGGATGGCGCAAGAATGCAATTCACGATGAGGAATTTCCAACTGATCATGGATGGCTTTTTGTTTTGCATCCAAAACTGAACTTTGATAATACCACAATCCCATTTTACAAAGCATATGGTTTAACTGAGGAAATAGATTTACATTTCCAGTTGCAATTGCTTGGTCAACTGCCTGTACCCAATGGATATGATCTAATCTCCTTTGGAATATAAATTCCAATAACCAAACCGAATTTTGATTTGTAATCAATTTTACAGTATTTTCAATTTTTGCAAATATCGCTTCAAAATCAGTTTTTGTTCGAACACTATGATCTGAAAGTACATGAACTTGGTTGGATATACTTGTAGAATCATTGGCAATATTTTGAGAAGCTACCCCAACTTCACGAAGTTTAAATTCCAAATCATGAAATTGAGTGATCAAAATTTGAATTTCACTTAAATTTGTTTTTGATTCTTTTCTATTAGAGACAACGGAAGATTCAATGGCTTGGATTTTTTCAATGATTTCAATGAGAACGGAAGTTCTGGTTTTTGAATTTTCTTGGAATTCCAAAAATCGAGATCTAATATGTTGAGCAGATTCTTGGATTGTTTTGACTGCAACTTTGGTATTTTCGGCTAACTTGGAAACCCCATCCGCTACCACGGAAAAACCTCTTCCTTCTTCACCTGCACGGGCCGCTTCAATGGACGCATTGAGTGCCAGTAGATTTGTACGATCCGAAATTTCTTTTACCAATTGGATATTTTCGTTAATTTTTTGAAGATCGTTATATAAAAGTTGAATTTCGACCTCATTTTTTTGGTTTTCAACTTTCACCCATAACGATTGTTTAGCGATCGTTTCAATTTCTTTTGTTGTTTTTTCTAAACTATCAACTAATTCAATATTTCTTTGTCCCGTTGCATCAAAGGTTTTTAGTGTTTCTGAAATTTGAAATGAAACAGAATGAATCACTGCATCTAATTCTTCCGCACTGCTTGCTAGATTGGCTGAAATATCACTAAAATGCGAAAGCCCCGATACAAATTGGGACTGTAAATGTTCAATGTTTTTAAGGTTAGTTGAAGTTCCGAGAATAGAAACAGCAATTTCATCGGCAGAGGATGTAATCAAACCTCTTAATTTTCGTTGTAATTCTAAAAGATCTACAATCTCAGAATCATTCGATTTCTCAATGGAACTGTTTCGAATGATATGTTCACGGATCGATTTACGATTCCGTATTAAAAACTCTTTTGTAGAGTCGTTTGATCTAAAATGAAACATAATACTTTTATCTTTTTATCGGCATTGTTTCTATATACTATTTTCCTGAATTGTCACAGAGTTTTTCTAAAAACCAGCTTGCCAGAGATAAAATTTCTGTCAGAATAAGCGAATCCAATTTTATAGAATAAGGATCTTTATGAATCAAAAACTTGTTTTAAGTGTATGGACGGCAATTCTCTTCGCCGGAAGTTCTCTACTAGCCCAAGAAGCAGACGTAGCCGTAGGCCGGTATTTACCCCCTGAAAAAGACTCAGTCATTGAAATTTTCAAATGCGGTGATAAATACTGTGGTAAAACGGTTTGTATCAAAGACAACGCCTACCCTGAAAAAGAAAAAGATAAAGGTGTTCCAGGCACTCCCTACCTCGATCACAACAATGAAGATCCAAAACTTAGAAACCGTCCCAACTTAGGTATGGTATTTATTACTGGATTTGACTATGTAGGAGAAGGTGTTTATAAAAACGGAAAGATTTACAACCCACGTGATGGAAAAACCTACTGTGGAAAATTCACTTCTCTCGAAGGTGGAAATCGATTGGATCTAAAGGGAACCCTATGTTCCATTACCTTTATCGGAAAAACAAACAACTGGGTGAAACTTGGTGGTGTGAATCTCGATGACCCTAAATGGGACTGTACGTTCAAAGCTAAAAAATAATTGTAATCATGAAGTACCTGTCCTCCTTATTGGGAGGCAGGTTCTCATTATAATGTTTCTAAAAAACTTTTAGATCTTATTTCTTTTCAAAGTCTTTATACAATAAGGAAGGTTGGATGCCTTGGTTGGCTTGGTATTTTCCTGATTTGTATTCGCTAATTTCCCCTTCCACTGTATGATAAAAAATCTGACAGATTTGGACACCTGCATACACACGGAGAGGATGAGTCACTTGGATTTCTAAAGTCCAAAATCCCTTAAACCCAACATCCCCAAAACCAGCAGTGATATGGACGAACATTCCAAGTCTTCCAATAGAAGAACGACCTTCTAACATCGGCACTAGGTTATGTGTCTCCGTAAATTCGATGGTCCTACCTAAATACAACTTTCCCGGTTCTAATAATAATCCATCTTCTGGTATTTTTAAATTTTGGACTGGATTTGGTTTTTTCATATCCAAAGGAAATTCTGAATATACCAAAAGATCTTCATGTAATCGTAAATTATATGAATTTGGATTCAATAAGTTAGGATCATAAGGTTCGATTTTTATATCGTTACCTAGTCTTTTTAAAATTTCTTTTCCGGTTAAAATCACGGATCATTCTCCCTTAAAATTCGGTTTTCTTTTTTCAGCAAACGCCTGTAAGGCTTCTAATCGATCTTTTGTTCCGATCGTTTCAAAATAACATAATCTTTCCCACTCTAAGGCCGATTTCATAGGCAATTCCAACCCACCGCGTATAGCTTTTTTGGCAGCAGAAACGGCAATAGGTGCAGATTCCGATATCTCCCTTGCCAACGCAAGAGAAGATTCCCGTAAATGATCAGGTTCAAAAATTTGAGAAACCAAACCTCGCTCCTTAGCCTCTTTTCCAGTTAACTTTTTACCGGAAAAAATCCACTCCATCGCAATTGATTCTCCAACGATTCGAGAAAGTCTTTGTGTTCCCCCAGCCCCGGGGATGATTCCTAGTTTTGTTTCTGTAAGTCCCATTTGTGCAGACTCACTCGCATAACGAATATCACATGATAGAGCCAGTTCTAACCCACCACCAAATGCAAATCCATTGATAGCTGCGATGGTTGGTATGGATAGGTTTGATAATTCAGAAAAACACAGGTTGATGTCCGTTAAAAATTGTTTCACCTGCAATTCCGACATGGACTTTCGTTCTTTCAAATCCGCCCCGGAACAGAACGAATCTCCAGTACCAATGATGACAAGAGCACGTGCCTGACCCAGTTTAACTTCTTGGATTTTTTCTCTTAGATCTGCAAGAAGCTGCAAGGAAATGGCATTTTTTGCCTCTGGACGGCTGAGTTCTATCAATGCTACATAAGTATGGTGGGTTTGGAGTGTGACGGTGTTCATAGAATTTCCTCCGAATGAAAAAATAGAAATGAAATCGGTTTTGTTTTTCCGATAATGGAAGCAGCAGTCATGAGAAGGATTTTATACACAATCGGATTCTCACTAGTACTTGGAAACAGTTTTTCATGTAAAACTTCTTCCAACGAAGATCCTCTTGCCTCCCTTTTAACCTCTCCTCCTGTTGTATCTTCTGTGACTCCACAAATTGGAACTCCTGCCCAAAACAATCTGAATGCCACCTATGCGGCTACTGAAGTTGTGATTAAAGGCGAAAATTTTGGAATCGATCCTGTGATCCGATTTAATGATATTGTTGCGACGATCAGTCTCAATACAGGAACAGAATTATACACCCGAGTACCAGATGGGGCTTTTTCTGGTTTCATCACTGTATCTAAATCAGGTGGATCTTGTTTGCCAAATTCCAAAACAGGCGTTAATTGTGCTGGAATGGAATACTTTATCGACTGCTATACGGTCGCAAACAAACAATACGGTTCTGAAATCGAACTCAAACAAGGGCAGAGTTTGTCGATCGAATTTGATGGGCAAGAAACCAAAGCCTTCCATACAGATACCTTGTTATCCTCTAGAAACTTAACCATTGGATGTGAAAGTACGGTGACCGTTAGAGTTTTTGATCGGTCATGCCGGGCAACAGATTACGTCTTACAAAATGATCCGGTCATCCCATTTCCAGCAGGTGTGGCTACGCAATTCTTCCTTACTGCTCAATCAGCAACTTGTAGTTTGGCTCTTTAAATAAAGTAACAGTCCAGTCTAAGTTTTACAAACTGACGAGAAACAATTTTAACTTTTTTGAAATTGGTAAGAGGATAATTTTGATTCCCACCTCTCTTGGTTCGTTGCCGACCAAGAGATTCGCAGGTAGGAAGGATATCAGATTAAGATTTAGTTGGAGTAAAAGATCTCGATTAAGTTTTGGCTTGGATCTGCAAAAGTTAGACTCTCTCCAGAGTCCGTACCTTCCGGCCCTTTGATGATCTTAACATTCTTTTCTTCGAGTTCGCTGATGGCTTCCGTGAAATCGTCCACATCCATCACAAAACTTAAGAGAGGAAGAGACCTGTCAGAGACTTCGGCCTTCACCAATCGGATGCGAAAGGAATCCAGAGAAAGAATTGCCTCAGTAGCCTTCTTTGTCTCCACTTCGAAGTCAAAAATGTCCCTGTAAAAATCGATAGAGGTGTCGAGTTGGGAGACGGGGATACTGACGTGGCCAATGCCTTCTACAATGATCATAATGGAATTACACCTTCGTGAACTTTTCTGTCATCATGCTTGAAAAACCGGCTTTGTCGAGAAAAAAGCAATCTCCTCAAACAAACTCGAAACTAAAATTTGAATTCCAATTCCAACTTAGGAAAAAAGAATCAAAATATGAATGTATTTCGGATTTCAATCATCGTTTTAGCCATTTTTGCCCTTTCTTGCAAGGAAGAGGTCGTTCCTTTTGAAACCGCCCACCAAAACCTAGCGGCAAAACTCCTCGCTGAGAACCAAATCCTTCTCGAAGAGTATCTAAAAGACAATCCTAAGCCAAATTGGAAAATATTTTCAGAAACCCTGGATGCGCTGGTTGCCAGTGGACATCCAAAATTAAAGTCTTGGGGAGAAAATCTACGCCCACACCTACCAGCGCCAGGTGCCGATTTAGATTCTAGTTATGAAAAAATTTCTAAAATTCAAGAAATATTGATCCAAATCAAAACGGAAGTTCCAAACCAATCTCAGTACAATCGTTTTTAC